>JACRHA010000013.1 GCA_016234185.1 Nitrospirota bacterium | reverse complement strand
TTGTCATTCCCGAGGTAGTAATCGGGAATCCAGTCTCTTTAAGAAACAAAGAAGCTCTGGATTCCCGCCTAAAGACTGCGGGAATGACGCTCAAGACACCCGAAACATATGTAAAGAAGCGTTGGACTCACTACACTAGGAGAAACAGAATGAGCGATTTAGTTCTCCGCTTAAATTGACATCATTAATTATAATATGATACTTTTTAAAAAAATTTTTGAATTATTAATCTCTTGGGATCATGATGGAAGAAAAAAGAGAGATCGCCTGGGATGATGAGGCCAGGGCAAGGCTTGAAAAGGCTCCGTCCGTACTCAGGGGGATGGTAAAGAGGCTGACTGAGAAACGGGCAACTGAGATGGGATGTCAGATTGTGACCTCTGATATCCTTTCAAAGATAAGGACAGAACTGATGGGCAGCACAGAAGATACCCCTGCTCCCATGATTTCCTGGACAGATGAGGCCAGAAAAGAGCTTGAGAATATCCCTGATTTCCTAAGAGATATTATAAGGAGGATTGCTGAGGAGACCGCAATTAGTGCAGGGTTGGAGACCGTAGATACCGGCCTTCTGGACAGATTGAGTGCCAATACCGAAGAGACACAGGAAGGGAGATCCGAATCACTGCCATGGTCTGATTCTGCCAGGGATCTAATAAAAAAGAGGATTGAAAAAATACCTGACATAGCCTCAGAGCCAGTGAAGTCGATGCTTATAAAAGAGGCAGAAGATTGGGCACGGGCAAAAGGAATAAATGAGATAACCGAGAAGGATCTTCTCCAAAGCTGGAAGGAATCCTCTGAGTCTCCTGTTGAGTGGAGCGAGGAGGCGCTAAGGAGGCTTGAGAAGGCCCCTGATTTCATAAGGAACGGGATAAAGAAGGCTGCCGAAAAGAGGACAAGGGGGATAGGGGCAAAGACCATAACCTCAGAGATGCTGACATCCTTCAGAAACGATGCGATGATGAAGGCAGTAAAGAGGATAAAACGCTTTGGCCATAAAGAGCTTACATTTGATGCCTTTGATACAGCCATCCAGAAGATGAAAAAGCTCCAGACACCAGAGGCCAAAAAAGACTCTCCGACATAAGAGAATATGTGACAAAGAAGGGGAAGATAGGGCTGATAGATAAGGAAATACTCGACAGGATGAAGGGCTACCTGAAAGATGAGGCGGATGGCCAATCAAAAATAGACGGAGATCCTTGAATATCCTCTTTGATTCACTATTCAATAAGCCAACGTTCTTCAAAAAAATAGTCCAGGTATTATTCTTTGCCACGCTCTCCAGTCTTGTGCTCATAAGGATATTTTCAAGATTTGGAATGCACATCCCGGAGCAGGTAAGGAAGGCTCCTGTTATCATCTTTACCTTCAGATCAATCTTTTTTCTGGGATCCGCAATAAGCTACGTCTCAATGGGACTGTTGATATTGGCACTAATATATGTCTTATACCAAAAGATGAGCAGCAGCAGGAAGCTCGATCTTGTCATCTCATTTTTCATCCTTTTTCTCCTTGTCGCAGCAATCTTTTCATATGTTATGAACACTAATTTGGCGACATCATTCATAAATGACATAGCAACTGTAACGTTGATATTGTTATTGTCAATAACCAGCCTCTCTATCTTAAAAAAAAGGTCAGAAAAGGTTATGACGGCCTTCCTTGCATTAGCATATCTCTGTTTCTTCTATTTTAAAATATCTCAGGGTCTGTTTATTGTATCTGGGATAACAAGTCCGCCGCCCTTTATCTCAGTAATGGTAGGCTTGGCAGAGGCATTTGTTGTCTTATCCATAATACCCCTCTTTATAGCCTATTCTGATATATCTTCTGGCGGTCTTCAGGCCATCTTGTCTAAGGAGCGGATCAAGGTTATTATAATCCCATCCTTCATCTCATTAGTCTTCCTTATCATTGATCTTATCGACCCTTACGCCCTCGCAGTTATAGGAACCTGGGCGCTCGGTTTCACGCTATACCTCCCCCCCTTCGTATATATATTGGCAGCATGGTTATTCACATATTCTGTTATAAGGTGCCTTATCCAGGGGAGGCCTATTGGTTATGCTTTAGGACTAATCTATTTTTCAGGATTTGCAATATCCCTGTCTTTAGAACTTCTAACCCTTATCTTAGGTTTTTCTCTGATGAGTTTAGGCGAGACCTGATACCAATTTGCCTTCATTCGGCTACCTGGAAAAAAGCAGGTTGAGGTCAAGGTTAAGGTTTAGGAACTTCTTAGCCTCAGCCTCAGCCTTCTTCATGCCTCCTCGCCGCCTTGGTATCCTGTTGAATGCAAATTGGTATGACAATCACCCTCCCTACACAACCCATAATAAAAGATATGCTAACCTCATGGACACCTTAAAGCGGCTTGTCACCCCAGTTTTATTGATCCAACTGGATGCGGCAAGCTATGGCGGACTGTTGACTCTGGTCAAATTAATATGTTATTTTAAAAGACAAATTTAATGTAATGAAGGACAGGAACTTTTGTGAAATCTGATAAGATCAAAAAAGGTATCGAGAGGGTCCCTCACAGGGCGCTCCTCTTTGCAACAGGCATTACAAGACGTGGCATGGAGAAACCCTTTATCGCCCTAATCTCAAGCTTTGCCGATATTATACCGGGACACACCGGAATGAGAGACCTCGAGAGGGCAATTGAGAATGGCATCCACTCAGCCGGGGGCCACCCATTTATCTTTGGCGTTCCCGGTATCTGTGACGGTATAGCGATGGGTCATTTCGGAATGCACTATTCGCTCCCTTCCAGGGATCTGATAGCAGATATGATCGAATCTGTAGTTTTAGCCCACTCACTTGACGGGATGGTACTCCTTACAAACTGTGACAAGATAACCCCAGGTATGCTGATGGCAGCAGCAAGGGTCAATATTCCATCTATCGTTGTCACGGCAGGACCTATGCTCTCAGGCAGATATGAGAAGAGGAGGCTCTCCCTTGTCAATGATACCTTTGAGGCTATTGGTCAGTATAAAAAGGGTTGTCTGACAGATGATCAGCTAAGTGATATTGAGATCTCTGCTTGCCCCGGGCCGGGTTCATGCCAGGGGCTCTATACGGCAAATACAATGGCCTGCGTAACAGAGGCAATCGGGATGTCCCTTGAAGGATCTGCAACCGCTCTCGCAGTATCATCAAAGAAGAGGCGTATCGCATATGAGAGCGGGGCAAGGGCTGTTGAACTGGTCAGGAAAGATATAAAACCGAGGGACATAATGAAGCAGGAGGCATTTATAAATGGCATACGTATTGATATGGCCCTTGGGGGCTCATCCAATACGACGCTGCATATCCCGGCAATCGCCAATGAGGCAGGCATCCAGATCCCCCTTGAGCTGTTTGACGAGATCAGCAGAAAGACACCCCATATAACCGATATGCTTCCCGGAGGCAGATACTATATGGAGGATCTTGAGTTTGCAGGCGGCATACCTGCAATCCTCTCCAGATTCAGGTCTGAATTGATAGATATGCCTACTGTAGGAGGAAGGTCGATGTTTGAGATAGCAGATAGCGCAAAGGTATTAGATGATGAGATAATAAGGCCTCTGGACAGGGCCATCCATAAAGAGGGAGGCATAGCGGTACTTAAAGGAAACCTGGCCCCGGACGGTTCTGTTGTCAAACAGACCGCGGTTTCCGATAACATGACCAGATTTGAGGGAAGGGCAAGGGTCTTTGATTCTGAAGAGGCCGCCATGTCCGCAATACTCGCAGGTGGTATCAGGGCAGGCGATCTGGTTGTAATAAGATATGAAGGTCCTAAGGGCGGTCCTGGTATGAGGGAGATGCTCTCACCAACTGCAACAATCGCCGGGATGGGTTTAAGTGAATCCGTGGCCCTTATAACAGATGGCAGGTTCTCCGGAGGCACAAGGGGACCTTGTGTGGGTCATATCTCGCCGGAGGCGATGGAGGGAGGCCCTCTTGCCATAGTAGCTGAGGGCGATCTGATCCGGATTGATATCCCGGGACGGAAGCTGGAGCTCAAGATTAATGAATCGGAGATAAAAAAACGGTTTGCGACATGGAAACCGCCCGAACCCAAGATAAAGTCCGGCTATCTTTCAAGGTATGCAAGAATGGTTAGGTCAGCCAACACCGGGGCAATCCTAAAAACAGATTAAACGTTTTATTTAAGGGAGTCATGAAGTTAACTGGATCTGAGATATTTGTTGAGGCGCTTAAGAGAGAGGGAGTCGAGGTCATCTTCGGCATCCCCGGCGGTGTTGTGCTCGGATTATACGATACACTCTATCGTCAGGACGATATCGAGGTAATCTTAACCAGGCATGAGCAGGGAGCTACGCATGCGGCAGAAGGTTATGCAAGGGCCACAGGAAAGCCTGGTGTTGTCCTGGTCACTTCAGGTCCGGGCGCCACCAATACGGTAACGGGCCTCGCAAATGCCAATATGGATTCAGTGCCTATTGTAGTATTTACCGGCCAGGTATCTACAGGGCTTATTGGCAACGATGCCTTCCAGGAGGCTGACATAGTTGGGATAAGCCGTCCATGCACAAAATACAACTATCTGGTTAAGGATGTTAATGACCTGGCACAGACGATAAAGGAGGCCTTTTATATCGCCACATCGGGAAGACCCGGGCCGGTGCTCATAGATATCCCAAAGGATGTAAGTCAGAATAAGGCCGATTACAAGCCTATAGATAAGGTCTATATAAGGAGTTACAATCCGACAATCCAGGGAAACCAATGGCAGATAAAGAGGGCGGCAGAGGCAATTCTAAGATCAAAAAAACCTATAATCTATGCCGGTGGCGGTGTCGTAAGCTCCAATGCCTCATCGGAGTTAAAGGCCCTGGCTGAGGCATTCCATATCCCGGTATGCATGACCCTGCTGGGACTTGGCGGTTTTCCAGGCACCCACCCCCTGTCAGTCGGTATGCTGGGGATGCACGGGACATACTGGGCCAATATGGCCATTCATAACTCGGATTTAATAATAGCCATAGGGTCACGATTTGATGACAGGGTTACCGGAAGGGTCGCAGACTTTGCCCCGCAGGCAAAGATCATACATCTTGACGTAGATCCCACATCCATAAGAAAGAATATCCATGTAGATATACCTATAGTCGGTGATGCAGGGCATGTATTGGCTGATCTCAATAAAGTACTTCATGCAAAGGGGGAGGGAGACTGGGGCAAGATCCGGGAACCATGGTTAAAACAGGTTGAGGAATGGAAGAAGAAGCACCCCCTCACTTACAGACATGACGCCAAAATAATTAAGCCTCAATATGTCATTGAAAAGATATACGAGATTACGGGAGGAGACGCCATAGTTGTAACCGATGTTGGACAGCACCAGATGTGGACAGCCCAATACTACAAGATTGATAAGCCGAGGAGGTTCTTAAGTTCCGGCGGGCTCGGGACCATGGGATACGGCCTCCCCGCAGCCCTGGGGGCACAGATCGCTTATCCTGATGACCTTGTTATTGAGATAGCAGGTGATGGGTCTATCCAGATGAATATACAGGAGCTGGCCACTGCGGTGATATACAAACTGCCGGTAAAGGTCTTTATTATCAATAACAGATATCTCGGCATGGTAAGGCAGTGGCAGCAGCTCTTCTATGAAGGGAGATATTCTGCGAGCGTCCTGGGGCAAAAACCGGATTTTGTGAAGCTGGCCGAGGCTTATGGTGCAGCAGGGCTCAGGGCCAAAGAACCCAATGAGGTGGAGGGTACAATAAAAGAGGCGCTTAAGATAAAAGGCCCTGTAGTGGTTGATTTCGTGGTAAATCCAACCGAAAATGTCTATCCAATGGTACCTGCAGGCGGCGCCATAAATGAGATGATTTTTGATGATCCGGTGAAGGCCAAAGAGGCAACGTCAAAGAAAGGGAAGACGGAGGATTCTATCCAGACAGCATGAAGGAAGAAGGAAACGAACATATAATATCTGTTCTGGTAGAGAACAAATCAGGTGTCCTTTCCAGGGTTGCAGGACTTTTTAGCGGCAGGGGATTTAATATAGAATCCCTCTGTGTAGGACCTACCTTGGATGAGTCTGTCTCAATGATAACTATTGTAACGAGGGGTGATGAGAGGATCTTAGAACAGATAACAAAACATCTGAATAAGTTAATCGATGTTGTAAAGGTAACCGACCTTTCGGAGAGGGAGTATCTGGTGAGGGAGACTGCGCTGATAAAGGTAAATACCAGATCAGAAGACAGGGCCGAGGCACTGAGGATTGCCGACATATTCAGGGCCAGGGTTGTAGATTCTACCTTTAACACCTACACAATAGAGATAACAGGGGATCCAGAGAAGATAGAGGCAATAATAAACCTCCTAAGGCCGCTTGGAATTAAGGAGCTTGCCAGGACCGGGAGGATTGCTATTGCCAGAGAAGAGTTGAAGGCGCCTTCTGCCGGCAATGGTTCTAGGAAGGCAGTAATGGACATGGAAGGTTAAACATATCAGATATGTTAGGGGGATATAGATGAAGATCTACTATGACAAGGATGCTGATCTTGGTTTTATTAAAGGAAAAAGGATTGCAATTATCGGTTACGGGAGTCAGGGGCATGCCCATGCCAATAATTTGAAAGATTCCGGAATGGATGTAGTAGTCGGCCTGCGCGAGGGGAAGTCATGGAAGAAGGCTATTGATGCAGGGTTGAAGGTGCTAGATACCTCCCAGGCAGTAAAGACATCTGATATAGTCATGGTCCTCGTACCGGATGAGCTCCAGGGGGATCTATACAATAAAGAGATAGGGCCTAATCTTAAGCCGGGATCATATCTGGCATTTGCCCACGGCTTTAATATACATTTTGATCAGATCCTGCCCAGCCCTGATATAAACGTATTCATGGCAGCGCCTAAAGGACCTGGTCATCTTGTAAGGTCAGAATTTGCAAGGGGGAGCGGGGTTCCGATGCTCCTGGCCATACATCAGGACCCCTCGAAGAATACAAAGGATATAGGTCTTGCCTATGCAAGCGCAATAGGCGGGGGGAGGGCCGGGATAATTGAGACGTCCTTCAAGGAAGAGACAGAGACAGACCTCTTCGGTGAGCAGGTCGTCCTTTGCGGAGGTATGACCGCACTGATAACCGCGGGATACGAGACCTTAGTTGAGGCGGGCTATTCTCCTGAGATGGCATATTTTGAGTGCCTCCATGAGGTAAAGTTGATAGTCGATCTGATCTATGAAGGGGGCATCTCCAATATGAGATACTCCGTCAGCAATACCGCACAGTATGGAGATCTTACCAGGGGCCCAAGGATTATTACGGAAGACACAAAGAGGGAGATGAAGAAGATACTCACAGAGATACAGTCCGGCCAGTTTGCTAAGGAATGGATACTTGAGAATAAGGCAAACAGGCCTGTCTTTAATGCGCTCACAAGGAGGTCTGATGTGCATTCAATCGAAGAGGTCGGCACAAGGTTGAGATCCATGATGCCCTGGCTAAAAAAAGGGAAGCTTGTTGACAGGTCCAAGAACTGACTGGGACTTAAGTCCACTAGCGACTAATAACTATTGATGAACTCGTAAAAAGTCACAAATCACCCTTCGACAAGCTCAGGGCAAACGGTGGTCAGGTTGAAATCATTGACTTTATTCCGTTCGTGGTGAGCTTGTCGAACCACAGGAAAGACTTTTTACGAGGGCATCACTATTAACTTTTAACAAGTTATAAGATTCCAGTTGCAGGTTATAGGTACGAAGTCTATGACAGGAAGGGGTCTTCCAGTTGCAAAAGAGGGTTTCCCCTTTATTGCATCAGGCCTTATATTAACATCGATCAGTCTGGCTGTCGGCTGGAGATGCCCGGCTTTAATCCTCTTCCTGATCACATTATTTATTGTCTGGTTCTTTAGGAACCCCAGAAGGAATATACCGGATACCTGTGATCTTATTGTTGCCCCTGCCGACGGAAAGATAATTGAAGTAAAGGAGGAGTTTGAAAAAAGGTATCTTAACGAAAGGACTATTAAGGTAAGCATATTCATGAGCATCTTTAATGTCCATGTCAACCGCATACCCTATTCAGGAAAGGTGCTGAGCGTATCATACAACCCGGGCAGATTTATTGCTGCCAACAGGGACAAGGCATCACTTGAAAATGAGCAGAATGCAGTAATAATCGGAACAAAGGAGGGGAAAAGGATACTCTTTATTCAGATAGCCGGACTGATTGCCAGAAGGATCGTCTGCCGGCTTAATACAGGGAATAATGTAGAGAGGGGAGAGAGGTTTGGTCTGATCAGATTCGGCTCAAGAGTAGATATATTCTTGCCCCCTGATGTTGAGCTGAAGATCAGCAAGGGGAGCAAGGTTAAAGGCGGTGAAACCGTTATAGGGGTGATGAGATGAGGGAATATAAAAAAGAGGGGATCTATATGATCCCGAATTTAATGACAACAGGAAACCTTTTCTGCGGATTCTACGCTATAATATCGGTCTTCAATGCCGACTATCTAATTGCATCTGTGGCCATATTAGCAGCAACCATTTTTGATTCCCTTGATGGAAAAACTGCCAGGCTTGTCAAGGCAACGAGTAAATTCGGCGTAGAATACGACTCCTTGGCAGATCTAATATCCTTCGGGCTTGCCCCTGGCCTCCTGATCTACTCATGGGCCTTGAACTCCCATGGAAGGATCGGATGGCTTGCTGTATTCCTATATACCGTCTGCGGAGCGCTCCGCCTGGCAAGATTCAACGTCCAGACATCTAATTCTGATGGCAGGTTTTTTACGGGACTTCCGATCCCCGCTGCAGCAGCGGTTATCGCCTCTATAGTGCTTCTTGATCATCACATATTAAGGATCGGGAAGGAGATAAAACCCATATTGATACTGGTTATTACTTATTCACTGGCTGCCCTCATGGTCAGCACCATAAAATATAGGAGTTTTAAGTACTTTAAACTCAAGGAGAGAAAACCTTTCAATTTTCTTGTTTCAGCAGTACTTTTGCTTATTGTCTTTATAGCCGCACCGCAGATCATGTTTTTCCTTGTGGCTGCCTCTTATGCCCTTTCCGGACCATTAGAGCGGCCTATTGTTGCGGTAATAAATCTCTTCAGGAGAAATAAGGTCGGGAGGGACCTGGCAAGAGAGAAAAATAAGGTCTAGATTAATGACAAAGTTCAAATGTCAAAATCCAAATGGCAAATTTTTGAACTTTGAACTTTGAAATTTGACATTGGTGTATATTATGTCGCGGATTATCAGGATATTTGACACAACATTAAGGGACGGTGAGCAATGCCCCGGGGCAAGCATGAACAGGGAAGAGAAGCTTGCCGTGGCAAGGCAGCTTGCCCGTCTGAATGTAGACATAATTGAGGCCGGGTTTCCGATAGCATCAGTGGACGACTTCGAGGCCGTAAGGCTTATATCCCATGAGTTGGAAGGCCCGATTGTAGCCGGTCTCGCCAGGGCAAAGGAAGAGGATATCGACAGGACATGGGAGGCGCTTAAGGGTGCGCCCAGACCAAGGATCCATACCTTCCTCTCTACATCTGACATCCATCTCAAGCATCAGTTCCGGCTCTCAAGGGAGGCGGCATTAAAGAGGGCCGTTGAGATGGTAATGAGGGCCAGGGGGTATGTCGAGGATGTCGAATTTTCACCAATGGACGCAAGCAGATCAGACCCCTCATACCTTTATGAGGTGCTTGAGGCTGTGATAGATGCAGGGGCCGGCACTGTAAACATCCCTGATACTGTTGGATATGCAACACCTGATGAATTTGGCGGCCTGATAAAGGGAATCAGGGAGAATGTCAGGAACATCGATCGGGCTATTATCTCTGTACACTGCCACAATGACCTGGGTCTTGCTGTTGCCAATTCCCTTGCAGCAGTTCTAAATGGCGCAGGACAGATCGAATGTACAATAAATGGGATCGGTGAGAGGGCAGGCAATGCATCTATGGAAGAGATAGTGATGACGCTGCGCACCAGGAGGGATTTTTATGAGGCCGATACAAAGATTGTTACAGAGGAGATCTGTAAGGCAAGCAGGCTTGTGAGCAGCATAACAGGGATGGTAGTTCAACCGAACAAGGCTATAGTGGGGGCTAATGCCTTTGCCCATGAATCCGGGATCCACCAGGACGGTCTGTTAAAAGAAAAAACAACCTATGAGATTATGAGGCCGGAGTCCATAGGTCTGGTTCAAAGTAAACTGGTCCTCGGTAAACACTCCGGCAGGAATGCCTTTAACACAAGACTTAAGGAGATGGGACACGAGTTATCCCAGGAGGAACTTAATAAGGCATTTGAGAGGTTCAAGAGACTGGCAGACCAGAAGAAGGAGGTCTATGACGAGGATCTTGAGGCCATTATTACAGATGAGGCATACCGGATCCCTGAGACGTATATGTTAAGGTATATTCATGTTGAAAGTGGAAGCGATATCAACCCTACAGCCACATTGGAGATCGAGGTAGAAGGTAAGGCGCTCACCAAGGTAGGGAAGGGGGATGGACCAATTGATGCAACATACAAGACTATAGTGGCCATTACCGGCACCAAGAGCCGCCTTGTAAGCTATGACGTGAAATCAATAACCGGAGGTACGGATGCCATGGGAGAGGTGATGGTAAGACTTGAAGAGGACAAGAAGACTGCAATAGGGCACGGCGCAGACACAGATATAATCGTAGCCTCTGCAAAGGCATATTTAAACGCCCTGAACAAGCTTGTCTACTGGAAGAAGATAAAAGGACCTGAAAATAAGAGGGAAAAATAGTCCCATGGGGATGACGATCACAGAGAAGATCCTTACTAAACATTCCGGAAAGAGGGCCGTCTCTCCAGGCGATAACATCTGGGTTGATGTGGATATACTTATGACCCATGATGTGTGCGGACCCGGTACAATCGATATATTCAAGAAGAATTTTGGCAATAATGCAAGGGTATGGAACAGAGAAGGCACTGTAATAATTCCGGATCATTATATCTTCACAAAGGATCAGCATGCCGGAAGAAATATAGAGATCTTAAGGGGGTTTGCAAAGGAACAGGATCTCCCATACTTTTATGACGTCGGCACGAGCAGGTACAGGGGTGTCTGTCATGTTGCCCTTGCGCAGGAAGGGCACACAAGGCCAGGTGAGGTGCTGTTCGGTACAGACTCGCACACCTGCACGGCAGGCGCCTTCGGAGAGTTTGCAACAGGGATAGGGAACACGGATGCCGCCCTTATCATGGGCATCGGCAAGCTATGGGTCAAGGTACCACCCACCATCAGGTATGTCTTTGATGGAGAGGTCCCCCCTTATATCATGGCCAAGGATATGATACTTACGATAATAGGAAAGATAGGTGTTGAGGGTGCAAACTATATGACTATGGAGTTTGCCGGCGACGGCGTCTATGCCCTTTCTATGGACGAGAGGATGACGCTGTGCAACATGGTGATTGAGGCCGGAGCCAAAAACGGGGTCATCTCGCCTGACAAGAAGACGATTTCCTATGTAGTATCGCACACAAAGAAGTCTTTTGAGATCGTCGAGAACGACCATGATGCAAGATTCAGGGATATCACATATTTTAAATCAAATGAACTTGTCCCGATGGTGGCCAAACCCCATTCGCCTGACAATACTGCCCCTGCAAGGGATTTAAATACAACTAAGCTGGATAGATGCTATATAGGGTCATGTACAGGCGGGAAGCTTGATGATTTTAAGGCCGCAGCCAGGATATTAAAAGGGAATAAAGTTGTTACCGATACATATATAGTCCCTGCAACAGTAGAGGTTGCAGATTCCCTGAAAAAGGAAAGGCTTGACAATATGACGCTACTTGAAATATTTACCAATGCAGGGGCCAGGATAGGCGACCCATCATGCGCGGCATGCCTTGGCGGCCCGGTAGATACCTTTGGCAGGCTCAATAACGATGAGGTCTGCCTCTCAACTACAAACCGCAATTTTCCGGGGAGGATGGGGTCAAAGGGTTCACAGGTCTATCTCGCTTCGCCATATACGGTGGCTGCCTCTGCGCTCACAGGGAAGATAACAGATCCCAGGGATTTCTTATGATAACAAGTAGTATTGAATAGTATAGATAGGGGAGGCGTGTGGAAAAATTTTTATGCGAAACCTTTAAAGAAAAAAAGCTTTATTATAAATCTCTCGATCATAAAAATTTTGGAATACGCCTACCCTATCGCTATATGCAGGAGCAAAGATGAAGGAATATATCCAGGGGAAGGCATATGTTGTAGGCGACAACATAGATACAGACCAGATAATACCTGCCAATTATCTCGTATACAGCCTTAGTGATCCTGATGAAAGAAAATATTATGGAAGATATGCCCTTTCATCTGTGCCCGAAAAAGAGGCTGGTCTGCCAAAGGGGAATATACCCTTTGTAAAGGCGGGCAAGGATAGCTCAGAATTTAGCATCATCATAGCAGGTAAAAATTTCGGCTGCGGATCATCAAGAGAACATGCCCCTGTAGCGCTCCAGATTGCCGGTGTAGAGGCTGTCATTGCAGAATCTTATGCCAGGATCTTCTATCGTAACAGTGTAGATGGCGGTTTCTTCATCCCCTTTGAGACCCCTATCAGGCTGATAGACCAGATCGCCACCGGCGACGAGCTCAGGCTTGATATATCATCTGCAACTCTATTAAACATTTCATCCGGCAAGGAGTACAAACTCAAATCCCTTGGGGAGATATACGGCATACTTGAGGCAGGGGATATCTTTGAATATGCGAGAAGAAGCGGCCTCATAAAAGCTGGATAGGTCTTTTCTCTTAGAAAAATCGCTGATTTAACCCGCCAGATTTCACTGATTTACTTGGTAAAATTAAACCATTTTAAAAAGTCATCAAACAATTTGAGAGGCCGTACTGTTGGTGGCGGCAAGAAAGGATTAGACCTTGCCACCAATTAATCCCAGGGTCTATACTATCTGTTAATGAAGATCCTCTTAATTGAACCGAACAAGCTGGAAAGGACCATCGGATCCGAGGACCTCTTTATGTTCGAGCCCCTGGCCTTAGAATATATAGCAGCCGGTGTTGCATCTGAACATGATACCATGATCCTCGACATGCGGATCGAAAACAGACTTGAGGGGATTCTGGAGGATTTCCGACCAGACATTGTAGGTATTACTGCCTATACACCTACATCCATGCGTGCAAAGGAGATAGCCGGAAGGATAAAGGGATTTAACAGGGATATTTTGACGGTAATCGGCGGCCATCACGCTACTGTTGCACCTTCGGATTTTTATGACAACAATATAGATATCGTTGTAATTGGCCATGGGATAGATAGCTTCAGGGAGATAGTCACGGCAACAGAATCAGGATCATCCTTTGACCGGATAGAGGGGCTCGCAATGAAGTCTGGGGAGAAATGGATCCTTACCGGAGAAAGGGAAGAGATCGGGCTTGATTCTTATCCCTTTCCTATAAGGGCCCTTTCAGAAAGATATAGGCATAACTACTTCTTCGAATATATGAGGCCTATGGCCTCTATCAAGACCTCCCAGGGCTGTTTTTCAAGGTGTAACTTCTGCTCCCTCTGGAGGCTTACAAAGGGGAGATATATCACCAGATCCCCTGAATCAATACTGGAAGAACTTAAATTTATAGAGGAGGAGAATATATTCTTTGCCGATGACGAATCAATGGTAGATACAAACCGGATGATGTCGCTTGCCTTGGTGATAAGAGAATCGGGGATCAGGAAGAGATATTTTCTCCACGCAAGGAGCGACACGATAGTAAGGTCTCCCGAACTTTTTGAGGCATGGAAGGATATAGGGCTATCAATAGTCTTTGTCGGAATTGAGTCTCATAACGATAGAGAACTTGAAGGGATAAATAAGGGGACGACTACCAGGATAAACGAGGAGGCGGTCAGGATCCTGGATTCCGCCGGCATAGATATCTACGCTACATTTATGATAGATCCGGGATATACAAAAGAGGATTTCAGACTCCTTGCCGGATATATAAGAGACCTCAGGCTTAAATTTCCCAGGATATTCGTGCTAACCCCACTCCCCGGTACAGGATATTATGAAGAGGTAAAGGATAGGCTCATAACTAAAGACACTGACCTCATCGACTTTGTCCATACCCATATAAAAACAAGCCTTCCCCTCAAGACATTCTATTACGAATATGCCGGGCTATGCCTGAGATCGCTCTCACTTGTATCAGCACTAAAATTCCTCTTTAAGTTTCGGCTCCTCGATATCCTGCCTACCATCTATAAGATATGGAAGGTACAGCGGCGGATAAGATTGGCATATCTGGATTATGGATAAATATGAATAGAATTTATTTAATCCTCCTTATGATCCTCATATTGACAAATGAAACATACATGTTGCATAGCAACGCAAAGGACAATGAAAAATTCTACGTTTCTGTCATTCCTGCGGAAGCAGGAATCCAGGCCCTAGATGTCTGGATTCCCACCTTCGTGGGAATGACGATTAGGAGGGGATTTTCAGGTGAGACCGTCCTTGCAGAAGACAATAAAAACGCCCTTCTTATTGCCCCTGACCGGATCGGATCACCCGGGGAGAGGATCTTCATAAAAGTAAAGCTCATGGCAAAGTCGGCTTTTTTCCCGAAACCGATAAGCGGGGAGAGGATTGAGTTTATTGTTGACGGAAACCCTATAGGGGTATCTCTCACCGGAGGAGACGGGGTTGCAGTAAGGGAATTTATACCTAAGAGGGAGGGCATATATAAGATTAATTTAAGGCTTGCTGGAAGGTCAGGATACAGCGCCGATGAAGCATATATGATCGTAGCCTGCTGGAAAAGAACAATATCTATAGTCTTGATAGATATCAATACACTCTCATCGGAAGGGTTTAAAAAACCGGATCCGGCCCCTGATGCTAAAGAGGTGCTGGAAAAAATATCAAAGGGATATAAGATCATCCTGTATGCCTCTGACAAGGATCAAGGGTTATCAGAAATGAGAAGGTGGCTTAAAGATCATGCTTTTCCTGAGACCCCAATTTTTTCCTGGCAACAAGGTAAAATTTATGAAGAGGTGAACAACTTAATAAGCAGGGGCTGGAGGCTCAAATTCGGGATAGGAAGCAGTATGAAGGATATCAGGGCCTTTTCAGAGGCAAATATTACCCCCATCATCTTTCTGAGAGATAAAGATGAGATAGAGAAAGATCTTCCTGGGAGCACGAAAAAGGCTGGAAACTGGAAGGAGATCGAAAGGGTTATCTCAGGTAGTTCAACAGATAGTTAGCAAGGCTTAAGTAAATAACAAGTCCTGTAATATCATTTGCCGTTGTCACAAAAGGTCCGGATGATACTGCAGGGTCGCGGTTTAAGCTCTTCAAGATAATAGGTATAAGTGTTCCCATTATTGCTGCCACCGTAATCCCCACAAACATCGATACGCCGACAACGATCCCAAGCATCACATTCCCATGCCAGAACCTGGCTATGATCCCGACGATACCGCCGCATATAATCCCCATAAATGACCCTACCCTAAGCTCCTTTGAAAAGACCTTCCATACATCAGAAAGCTCAATCCTTCCGGTTGCAAGTCCCCTTACAACGATTGTAGAGGACTGAAGCCCTATGTTCCCCCCCATTGTAGTAATGACAGGGAGGAAGCTTGCGAGGGCTATTACCTCCTGGATAGCGAACCTAAAAATCCAGAGGAAAAAGCTGGCAATAATCCCTCCCAGCAAGTAGGTCAGGTTGCCCCGGATTCTAAACTTCGCCGTATTGATAGTCGAAGTGCCAAACATGGTCTCCTCCTCCGTGGTCCCGGCCATCTTATGGATATCCTCTGTAGCCTCTTCCCTTATCACATCTACTATATCGTCTACGGTGATAATTCCGACAAGTCTATTTTCTTTGTCGACCACAGGAATAGCAAGGAGATTATACCTTGCCACCATACGCGCCACCTCTTCCTGGTCCATTTCTGCATTTACGCTTAAGACATCTACTGTCATGATCTTCTTCAGGGGGGTATTCGGAGGGACAATAAGGATCTGCCTTAAGGAGATTACACCTACCAGCTTACCCTCCTTATCCGTAACATATATATAGAAGACCATCTCTGCATCGCTTGCCTGCTGCAGCTTTGCTATGGCCTCCTGGGCAGTTGTGTCCTCGGTGAGGGAGAAAAAATCAGGTGTCATGATGCCGCCTGCAGTCTCCTCCGGATATCTGAGCAGACCTTCTACCTCTTCGGAATCCTCCTCCTTCATCATATTGAGGATCTCCTTTGCCTTGTCCTCATGCATATCACCGACAATATCGGCTACATCGTCTGAAGGGAGATCCTTCAATATCGCAACTATATCCGATGAGGGCATCTCGGAGAAGATCTCATTTCTGCTGGTGGCATCTATCTCACTTATCACGTCCGCCTTTGTTTTTGCCTCTCTCACAAGATCCAATATGGTCCTTTTTTCCGCACCTAGAGCCAGGTGCCTTATCACCTTGGCCACATCGGCAGGATGCATCTTATCTACGATCTTTGAGATGTTGGCTATAGCTCCCCTGCGAAGGAGCCTTCTGAAGGTATCAAGGACTATGTCGTATTTTGTTAAGGCCATAACGGTATACCTACAAAGCAATTTTACGGATAACTTTATCTATATACCATACTTCAGGGAAGGGGGCAAGGGTTATTAAGGAGGGATGCTATCTATCCGGCCTGTTAATATGCAATTCGTTCAATGCTCTCAATACTTTTAATTATCGCCTCTGTCCTTTTTTCAATCGCCTCCTCCGTCTCTTTTTGCCTTAGCTTTAACTGGAAGAGTTCGTGGGTTATATTTATTGCGGCAAGTATAGCGATCTTTGGGCGGGAGATTGCCTTAGTATTGTCCGCCACATCCCTCATCATCTTATCTACAAAGCGTGCAAGATCCTTCATGTATGGCTCTTCACTGTCCCCATGGATAATATACCTCTCCCCGAAGATCTCTACGCTTATGCTCCTAGTCACTTAACCTGCCTTTCTGGGGTTCCATTATCTCAAGCTCTCCAAGGATCTTCTCTATCCTGGACCTGACAGCCTTCTGCTCTTCCTCAAGCCTTAGAAACTCCTTGTCCTTTTCTGCCAGCCTCTCTTCAAGTTTCCAGTTCTCTTCCTTCAGCGCCTTCATCATATCAACAACCTTTTTGATCTTTTTTTCAAGGAGATCTATGTTTTCCATGTCCATCCTCTATTACAGGGGCTTGCGTCGCCCCCTCCACCGGCAAAGCCGGATGGAGCCTCCCCCTCAACGCTCGCTTTGCTCACTGGTTAACACCCACTTACAGGGGCTTGCGTCGCCCCTACAACTCAACGCTCGCTATCCTACGGGCATCAATTTAGATGCATTTTCGATTAGTGTGTTTATATCGCTTGAATCATAGGGATATGTAGAATATCCGATCATAAGCTGGAGTGGCGTGACAATTCCGGTTGGGACATTCTTTATCTTTACGCTCCTCAGATTACCAGTCATTCGCTGGATAGCCTCTTTAACCCGCTCCCCTGTATCAGGAAGGAGGACAGCAAACTTAGACTCCTCAAGCCTTACTAAGATATCAACATTCCGGAAATTTTCCCTTATTATCCCTGCCAGTCTCTTAATTACTTCCTTCCTGACAGCATCCTGCATACCCTTCACAATATCCCCGAACTTGTCTACATCCATAAATATGAGAGAGATTGCGCGCTGATACCTATCGGCCCTCCTTATCTCTTCAGGGAGTCTGATCTTAAGATATCTCTCATTCCTGAGCCCGGTAAGCTCATCTATGGTAACTAGAGCCTCTCTGTCCTTATACTGCTGGGCGTTTAACAGGGCCCTTGCAACATACTGCACATACTTTTCCAGTATTTCCTTGTCATCTTCATTGAAAAAGGTACATGAGAAGGAGTTGTAAACAAGCTTGTTATACATCGAGAGCGAACCGATGAGTTTTTCCTCCCAGAGGAGAGGGAGACTGAGCACAGCGTTATATGGGAATGGTTCTGAGATGCCTTCCATCTCCTTCAGGTCTGAAATTGAGACGGCATCCTTCCTTTCCCTTACCATCTCTGCGATCCTGGCATCGAGATCTACTAATTTCTTGTCAATCTCGTCATTGTGAAGCCCATAGGTTGAACCGACAAGGAGCTTATCTTCCTTCTTTTCAAGCAATCTTAGTATCACTGCCTCGGCATCTATTATCATTGCAACAGAGGCAGTTGCAAGCCTCAACACCTTATCCCTGTCAATAGTCGAGAGGAGCTCAAGACCCTCTTCATTTACAACAGATAACTTCAAAACCTTCTGAGACATCCTGTGCCTTTCCGTATCACTTGCAATAGACCCTGCCAGCGCCCTGCTCACATCCTCAAGGAGCCCCACTATTTTCTCTGTTTTTCCTTTAAGATCAGGCATTACAAAGCTGAGCACCCCGACTATCCCGGCATGCGCAGCCATGGGAAGACATATAATCTCCCGCATTCCTCCGTGTCCCCTGGAGTTGCCGTTTGTATTGAAGGAGGCAAATTCTTTCAGGCAGAGGGTATGTCCGGATTTTGATGTCTCTCCTATAATCCCTATGTCCTCCTTTATCCTTATAAGGCCCAGCATATTTTGCCCTATCTCATTTGAAACCTGAAGCACAAGATCCTTTGTGTTGGGATCCTTTATATAAAGACTATACCACCTTGCATTAAGTGATCTCGCAACTATCTCCAGGCATTTAGCCAGTCTGTCAGTTATCGGAATATCGAGGCTAAGGTTCTCATCAAGCATCCTCCTTAAGGATTCATGGAGCGAGACCTCTTTCACCTCCTGAAGGGCCAGGAGCTTCCTGAAGTATCTCTCAGATATAGACGAGAACTGGGCAGTAAAGAGGAGGTCCTCGTCAGAAAATCCTCCCTCATCCTGGCGGCCTTCTGCCTCAATTACACCGATGATCTCGCCTTCTGAGATGATCGGGAAGGCTATAATAGGCTCTCCCACCAGTATGCTGCTGTCAGGACCCTCCATCCCCCTCATCAATACAAGCGGCTCGCGCCTCTCCAGGACAGAAGAGGCGATCCTCATCTCCATGGGATTATAAATAGATCCTGATGCGCCATCCAGCCGGAGGTCTCTCTTATATTCCAGCTCAATCTTCTTTTCCTCTCCCTTGCAAAGATATAACCTGGCTGATCTTCCGCCCATGGAAAGGAGGAGCACATCAAGCAGGAGGGTGTAGAACTCAACCTCATCATTTGCAAGATCAATCTCCTCGAAGGCGCCCTTGATCTTCTGGACAGCCAAAGACTGCCTGACGGGAAGGGACTCGATCTCCCTTAGTTCCCATAGGAGCCTTGCAGCGGAGGAATTCATGATCTCAACGCCTGCGAGGTTCAATGAGCATAACTCCCTGTGGAGATTAGGGTTGCCGGTGGCATCAACTATCAGGTTTAAAGGCACGAAAGATGATAAGTCTGAGATCCTGTGGGATAGCGTTATCTTAAGCGTTTCGGAAAACTCCATCCCATATGTCCTGAGACGGAAGACAAGGGCATTCTTGTCAGGTTCTACCATCAGGACTACATCGTTCTCCTTGTGGGCTGCCAGAACTGAAAGGGCCTCAAGTCCCTCCCTTCCACCGCCAACAATAGCAATCTTAATATTACCTTCACCCAATTTATATCCCCTTCAGTATCCCCAAAACTTTCAATCTGTTTAAAAACCCCCTCTCATCCTCTTCCGCCCCTCCACGGACAGGCATGATCTCTTCAGCTACCGAAACCCCTTCACCTTCAGAATTTTTATCGGCCCGCTTAAGTCCTTCAGCAATAATGGAATGGATATCCCTTGAAACAGTCTCCTCTCCATTAAATTCTGACAGGTCACCTACGCTAAAATCAGCGCCCTTCCATTGGAGCATACGATAGACCGCCTCCTCCCCCCTTATATTTACTGCATCAGCATCTACTATACTCCCCCCCTGAAGAAATATCCTCCCACTCATATTCCCCTTGGAGAGCTTAAGGGTGCAGCTCTTTTTGTTCATGGCCATTACCTGGATCACATCTATGAGGGTCATATCACCAAGCGTCCCGGATGATACCTTTGAATCCTCAGAGAGGGTATCAATCCTCTGATGGTATCTCCTCAGACTCGTCTCAACCTTGGCTAGAAGATCTTCAAAGTTATATGGCTTCTTTAGATAATCTATGGGTCCAAACTCCTGGCCAAAAAACTCATGGGGTATTTTATCGCCGGATATAAGGAAAATAAAAGGCACATCTGCCATTGCAGGTATATTCCCAAGTAGTTTTTTAAATTCAAGACCGTCTATCTCAGGCATTACTACATCAGAAATGATAAGGTCAGGTTTTGCAAGTATAGCTGTAATAACCCCATCCTTTACCTTCTCGGCTGTATAAACCTGGTAACCTGACTGCGAGAAGCGGAGTTCAAGCAGTTTTAAAAGGCGTGTATTATCATCTATTATAAGGATCTTGTTGGAGGGGGCATGAGCCATCCTGATTTCCTGCCATTTTTATTAGATTGCATCAAATATACAGTTTTCATGAAATAGTGTCAAGGCAATGGCTTTAGCCGATCGGATTGACATTTCCCTGCCAGGATGTCAGAATTAACCTGTCTTTTTCCAGTTAAAGGGGATGATTTTGAGAATATATATAATTCTTATAATTATGATTTCTCTGATCACCCTGAATGTCGGGCACCTCTGCGCTGGAGAAAAGGAAAGATCTAATAAATATGAAAAAACGGGTTTTTTTCTTATGGCTACATTGGCAGAGGGTTACAAGGAAGAGGAAAACGAGTTTCATGCTGAAATTATTGAACCAATAAACCCTTCGGATAGGTTCACAGAAGGGATCCCGGAAATCTATTCTGTCTTTCACTTTCGTCAGATTATGGGAAGCTTGGAGATCTGGGCAAGGGTTTTAGCCGAAGATGCCGAGGGACTATCTTTAGATAAAGAGATAGGGTGGAATGGGGTCTACATAGAGATGGAGGTCAATAGCGCCTTCTTAAAGCTTCCTGCGCCACCTCATGGTTGGTCTAAAGGGAAATATCTGGTTGAGTTTTTTGTTAATGGTAAGACAAGGATGCATCTTGAGAAAGATATCCGCTTAACTATCACCACAAAAGATAAAACCATCTCTAATCTAATAATAAAATAAGGGTGATCTAGCTTGGCTAGTGTAGTGAGTCATAAATCCCTTTACATTGAACCTCTTGAAAAAAGTCAATTATTGTCATTCCCGAGGTAGTAATCGGGAATCCAGTCTCTTTAAGAAACAAAGAAGCTCTGGATTCCCGCCTAAAGACTGCGGG
>JACRHA010000073.1 GCA_016234185.1 Nitrospirota bacterium | reverse complement strand
TTTATCTTTGCCATGCTTCTTGCACTGCTTACCAATAATGTCGCTGTGTTATGGATAGCAATGGAGTTGGCTACCCTGTCGACCGTACTGCTTGTATCCCTCTACCGCACACCTGCGGCAGTTGAGGCGGCATGGAAATATTTTATACTCTGCGGGGTCGGTATTGCCCAGGCGCTCTTCGGGACAGTACTCCTCTATTTTGCCGCAGAGAAGGTATTGGGCGAAGGAGGAGAGGCCCTCCTCTGGACCAATCTTATCCGTGTCAGCGGGCAGCTTGAGCCGACCGTGCTCTCTCTTGCCTTTGTCTTCCTGATGGTTGGCTACGGCACAAAGGTAGGCCTGGTGCCCCTTCACAACTGGCTTCCAGACGCGCACAGTGAGGGCCCCACGCCAATATCCGCCGTCCTTTCAGGGCTCCTCCTCAATATTGCCCTTTACGCCCTCGTAAGATGCAAGGTACTTGTTGATGGGTCCACTGGAACGCACAGGGCAGGACATATCATGATGGGGTTCGGCCTCCTCTCTATCCTGGTGGCCGCCTTCTCTCTCCTGAGGCAGAAGGACATAAAGAGGATGTTTGCCTATTCCTCCATAGAACATATGGGCATAGCCACATTCGCATTCGGCCTTGGAGGCCCGATTGCCACATTCGGGGGACTGATGCACATGCTGACACACAGCCTGACCAAGTCCTCCATCTTTTTTACAGTAGGCCACGCCTCCCAGATGCATGGGACCCAGGAGATGAATAAGATAAAGGGGCTCATCAGGGGGAATCCAATTGTCGGCTGGGGGCTTATGTTCGGGGTAATGGCCATTGCCGGGATGCCCCCTTTTGGTATATTTGCGAGTGAATTTCTTATCCTTACAGCCACCATAAAGGAGGTTCCTTTGCTGACGCCATTATTCCTGTTAGGACTCGGTGTCGCCTTTGCGGCCCTCTTCCGGAGGGTCCAGCCGATGGTTTCGGGTCCTGCTCCTGCAAATCAGCAGCAATTGATTGTTTCCAATATCCCGATGATCCTCCACATGGCGCTAATTCTAATTATCGGACTTTATATGCCTGACTTTCTGGCAGAATGGTTCCATAAGGCAGTGGAGTTGCTCAGATGAATGGGTTAGGAAGGGCGTTATTCGCTGCCATTAGCACAGACACAAATAAGGATATTGATCAATATCCGGCCGACGCCGCGGCCTATCGCATACCGAGGGGGCAATTTAGGGAGGCAGCAAAGAGGATGAAAATGGCCGGGGCACGGCTTGTTGCTGAGTGGGCAACGGATGAGACGCCTTTTGGCAGAGGATTTGGAATCTATGCCTGTTATGAAAAAGATTCTGAATACCTGATTGTAAAAACACACGCACCCCTTGAAGACCCGACTTTTCCGAGCATTACAAAAAAATTCGTCCCTGCCTACAGGTTTGAGCGGCAGATGAAGAGCCTGATGGGTGTCATACCCCTTGATCATCCTGACCAGAGGCCCTGGATAAAACATGAGGACTGGCCGCAGGATGCCTGGCCGCTCAGAAAGTCCTTTGATCCGGCAAAGCCCCTACAGCGCATCTCAGGCAAATATGAATGGATCAGGGCAGAGGGAGAAGGGGTCTATGAGATACCGGTAGGACCCGTACATGCAGGGATAATAGAGCCAGGCCACTTCCGCTTTCAGGCAGTCGGAGAGGATATTATCAATCTTGAGGAGAGGCTTGGATATGTCCACAAGGGGATCGAGAAGCGGTTCGAAGGAATGTCGTGGGAGGAGGGTGTAAGGCTTGCAACCCGGGTCTCAGGGGATACCACCGTCGCCCATGCCCTCACCTATTGCAGGGCGCTCGAGGCGATGAGCGGTTCTAATCCGCCGAAAAGGGCGCTTTGGCTCAGGGCAGTTATGCTAGAAAGGGAACGGATTGCAAATCACCTTGGTGATATCGGGGCCATCTGCAACGATGCTGCCTTTTCATTCCTCCTTTATCAGTTTTCAAGGCTTAAGGAGATGCTCCTCAGGACAAATTATAAGTTCTTTGGCCACAGGTTTATGATGGATACTATTATCCCCGGAGGAACGGCTGTTGATATCAGCCAGGATGGGACAGAGGAGATGCTCCGGGAGATGGATTGGCTGAAGAAAGAGTTCAATAGACTTGTTGTTATATACGACGAAAATCCATCCCTTGAGGACAGGGTAAGGGACACGGGTATACTTACACCGGAGAAGGCCAGAGATCTATGCGTTGTCGGCTTTACAGCAAGGGCAAGCGGCCTAAATATTGACTGCAGGATTAAAAACCCATTCCCGCCCTATGACCGGATTATCCCGAAGGTACCCGTTCTTAAATCAGGGGATGTTCATGCGCGTGTCTGGGTCAGGATCGAGGAGATACGGGAATCTATAAGGCTTATCCGTGATCTGCTGAATACCCTCCCACCCGGGCCTATTAAATCCAATCTTCCACAACCGCCCCCAGACAGGGCCGGCTTTGCTGTTGTGGAGGGATGGAGGGGGGAGATAGTCTACTGGTTACAGTCAGGGCCAAATGGTGAAATAAATCGCTGCATGATCAGGGACCCGTCAAGTGTAAACTGGCTGGCACTTGAACAGGCGATCCATGGGAATATTGTCCCCGATTTTCCACTGATAAACAAGAGCTTCAATCAGTCTTATTCAGGACATGACCTATAAATGCAGGGGGTAGGGGGTAGGGAGCAGGGGGTAGAAAAATGCTAAGAATACTTCATCAGATATTTAGAACAGGTATTGTCACCGAGCCTCTTCCGCAGGGAGCAGAGAAAGAAATCGCCCTGGTTGGGGCAAGGCTGGAGGAGGCTATAAGACGCCGCTTCAGGAGAAGCCTCACCATAAGGCAGGTAGATGCAGGTTCATGTAACGGCTGTGAACTTGAAATACATGCCATGAATAACCCAATCTATAACTGTGAGCGCTTCGGTATGCATTTTACCGCCTCTCCAAGATTTGCGGATATGCTCCTTGTAACAGGGCCTCTGACAATAAACATGGAAAGAACGCTCCTAAGGACATACAATGCCACGCCTCCGCCAAAACTTGTCGTTGCGGTGGGGGACTGCGGATTTAACGGCGGTATATTCGGAGAGAGCTATGCCTCCCTGGGCGGAATAGGGAAGATCATACCCGTAGATGCATATATCCACGGCTGTCCGCCTACGCCTGCAGATCTTTTAAACGGGATATTAAAGCTGATTGGCGGTTAATCATTCTAAGAGATTAAAGTTAATATCACCATCAGAGAGGTCAAACCTGATCGGCGAGCTGTATGTGGCGCCTATAGTTACCATCTCATTAACCGCATAGAGGAGACCGACCCTTGCGCCATAACCTATACCCCAGGCGGCGGGAGGGTGTATTTTTGGGCGGGATCTCAGGCATCATATTTATCAAAATCTTTTGGCTTTATCTTTTCGAGCCATTCATCGAGGCTCTCAGCGCTCCTTTTTTTCAAGACATCCTCTGTAGCATAGATAGGTGAATCCGTCCTTAAGGCCAGCGCAATTGCATCACTCGGCCTTGCATCAATAACCTGTTCTGCCCCCTTGCATTCTAAGTATATCGAGGCATAGTAGGTATTATTTTTTATCCCGTTCACGAGGATCATCTTTATCTTTGCCCCAAGGCTGTCAATCATATTCTTTAACAGGTCATGGGTCATAGGGCGGGGAGGCACTATCTTCTCCAGGGCAAATCTTATAGCGTTGCCCTCGACAGCTCCAACCCAGATAGGAAGTATCTCCTTGTTCTTTTCATCCCTCAGGATTACTATCTGGGATTCGGCATTCGGATCTGTCACGATCCCATCGACCATCAATTTTATCTCCATATTATCACCTCAATCTACTCGGAAGGGGGGCACGCCCCCCTTCCGACGCTTCACCTCGGCAAAGCCGACCCCTTCGGGGCTTTGGGCTCGCTGCCTCACCCAAACAAAATAGAAATTACGGAAACTTCCTTGCCAGCCCCCTGCTTGCCGCCTCCATGGCCCTTTCAAAGTCAGAAGGGACTATCGGGAATATCAGAAAGACATATCCTCTGGCCTCCCCTACCCCTTCCCACAATATCACCCCTTTTTCTAAGTCCCAGAGCCTTGCATATATCCTTACATGCGTTGCCCCCTCAATCACTCCGGATAACTGAAGCTCGGACTGGAGGATATACCTGGTACCCAATGCACCACCGATCACTTGTATGTCAGATAACTTCTGGGAAGCCAGCGGCGAATAGCTTCTTGCCATTTCCCGATAGGTTTCAATTAACCCTGCTGACCTGATCCTTTCAAGGCTCTCCTCCGGAGATAAAAACGTAACCCCCTTCTTCTCATCTGAAAGGGACTGTCCAAAGATATTTTCAGCATTTTTCAGGTATGCCCTGTTTTCCCCCTTCCCGAACATAGGCATGAGCCCGACCCTCTCATTATCAAGGAGACCTTTTTCAAGTCTACTATTGCGGTACAACAGGCTTGAGAGGTCATCTATGCCTGCACAGCCACAAAGGGTTACCAATAAAGAAAGAGCTGTCAATCTGAAGAGGGAAATATTGGCCTCCTTCCGTTAATAAACCGGCTCATTTATACCCCATGGCAAAGGGGCAGAGTATCTCGGCCAGCTTAGGATACTCCTTAGATTTATCGCCATTCTCAAAGTGATAAGCCGCTATCTTGAAGTGATATTTATCGATTGATCCGGAGATGGTATTATCGAAATTAAGCGTCCAGTTTTTAAACTTCTTGCTCTCGTTGATCGCGATTACTATCTGGAGCTCATGCGGCTCCATATTTTGAATATCGTCCGATGATAGAGAAACCCTTGCCCTTATATCGCGGTACATGGTATGGGAATGGTAATCGCCTATCACATCAAGCTTGGGAAAGTTTTTTAATATTTCCTTTATCAATTTCCATTTATCGGAACGCAATTCAGTCCATGTATGGCCGCGCCTCACACTCTGGTAAGGTATTGCATGCTCCGCAATAAATTTTCCATTAGTCTGATAACCAAGGAGCAGGCCAAAACACTCCTTTCTGAAGACCTCTACAGAGGAGAGAACAAGCCCCATAAATACATTTTCATTGAGATAGACCTGCATTTTAAAACCTCATAAAAATTATATAAGCGATGCATCAAGCTCAAAAGGGATCGGCTCCCATTAGTGCCGCTCACACGGCAGCATTCGCAGAAAACCCGCTGTTTAAGCATCATATTTCCCAAAATCCTCAGGCCGGAGATTTTCAAGCCACCTGTCAAGCTCCTCCGAGCTGTACTTCTTTAAGACATCTTCTGTGGCAAATATAGGGGCATTCGCCCTCAGTGCCAGGGCAATCGCATCGCTCGGCCTTGAATCTATAGCAAATTCAGAATCATTATACATAAGGTGTATCTTAGCATAATATGTATTTTCATTAAGATCAGTCACTACTATACTTATTAACTTTGCATCCAGTGAATCGAGGATATTTTTTATCAGGTCATGTGCCATGGGTCTGGGGGTAAATATCCCCTCAAGGGCAAAACCTATTGCATTTGCCTCAGGTTTACCGATCCATATCGGCAGGATGTCGTTATTGGTTTCATCCCTCAAGATAATGATATAGGTGTTATTATAAGGGTCAAAGAGGAGTCCTTTAACCTTCATCTGTTTTAGCATACTTTCCCTTATCAATTCTATTTTTTCTATTTAGCACTTTTTCTAAACTTTTGTCAATTTAAGTGGGTGACAGGACGCCCCTTACCTGACGACAAGGGCGTGTAATAAAAAAATAACCGCCACCCCGGTTATCACTGGGATGACGGTTACAAGGCGATAATAGAATTAACTCCCAATTGCTACTTTTTCATTTCCACTACCGTGATTGATTTCGCATGTCCTTTTGCTTCGTCAACCTCGACATCAACCCCTACCTTAATCTCGCCGGTCTTCTTTGTAGTATCATCAACGTGTACTTTATGCTCCTTACCCTTTGCATCCTTCACAGTATACATTGAGGTCTTATCGTCAATCTTGACAAGATTTCCCTTAATTATCGCAGCCCATCCGGTGCTGACCAGACTTAAAATAGCGAATGCCCCGACCAGTGTCAATAAAGTCTTTTTCATTGTTATATCACCTCCTTTCAAGTTTTTTTACAACGCAATCGGTAATATACTTGAAGGAGATTAAAAAGAAATTAAACAAGGATTAAATTTCTTTAATCTTTCAAAATCGGCAGGCAAAGAATAAACTGGCTTCCGTGGCCTACGCGACTCCTCACTTTAATCTTTCCCTGGTGGGCCTGAGTAATCCATTGACATATGCTTAAGCCGAGGCCGCTTCCCTTGCCGGAGCGGGACTTATTTACCTGATAAAACCGGTCAAAGATGCGAGGGATATCTTCATCTGGAATGCCGCAACCGGTATCGGAAACAGAGATCCTGACATTGTCCGCATCCTCTTCACTAGAGAGGCGGATCTCTCCTCCTGGCTCGGTATATGTAAGGGCATTCTGAACCAGATTGAGCAGGACTTCGCACAGCAGGACCTCATCTCCAATGACAAAGACCTGGCTTTTTTTATCGAACATAATATTTATACCCTTTTCCTGGGCCGGAACTAGAAATTTGAAGTAGATATCTTCAAGTAAGGCGTTCAAATTGATTTGAATAGAGTTAAGTGGGACCTCACCCCGCTCTGCCCTTGATAGAAATAGGAGTCTTTCTACAATCATCTCCATCCGCTCTATCTCCTCCAGATTGCTCTTCAGGGTTCCTATATACTCATCATTAGAGCGTGTGCGTCTTAAGCTTAGTTCTGTTTGACCCCTGAGAATGGACAAGGGGATGCGGAGTTCATGGGAGACATTATCGCTAAAATCCCGGACCTGTTGGAAGGATCCCTCAAGCCGGGTAATCATCGTGTTAAAGGCTATTGCCAGCTCATTGATTTCACGGTTAGCCTTTGAGGCCTTGATCCTATGGCTTAAGTCTCCTGAGCTGATCTTGGATGCGGTCTTGATTACCGCGTCCAATGGTTTTAGGGCCTGTCTCATCAATAACCACCCTCCGATGGCTACAAACAGCGTAGTCGCAGGGATAAATAGTAGATTTAAACGGAAGATTTTTTCCAGGGTAGATTCGATATCCTCCATCGAGCTTCCAATCAGGATAAGATAAAGGAATTCCTTTTGCCTGAAAACAGGCTTGCTCAGCATCCTCATCTGGGTCCTTTGATCATCCATTAAGACTGTTGCAATCTCTGTCTTCCTATGCAAGGCCTTTTTCCACATAGCCTCTGTTATCGGCAGGGGCTCGCCTTCAGAGATGGAGGAGAAGAGGATGGATCGTGAATGGCCGAACACCTGAATGAATATACCCTTCCACTCAATATCGGGGTATTCATCGATTACACCTGATATTGTTTTTTGCATCGCCTCCTTTGAAAGGGTCTTACCTGGAAGGGATGAATCGAGGACATCAGAAACGACCTTAAGGGAGTAGTCCATTTGGTTCAGCAAAGTCTGCCTGTACCATACAAAACGGATCCCACCCATAAGTATTAAAACTACTATAACTAGGATCCCGTACCAGATCGTAAGTTTAGTCCAGATGGGCATGGCTATCCCTGGAGCATGTAACCGACCCCGCGTATAGTCTTGATCATTCGATAGCCTTCGCCTTTATCGATCTTATTCCTGAGATGGGTTACGTAGACATCGATAACATTCGTTTCTGTATCGAAATCTACATTCCAGACATGTTCGGCTATCATGCTCCTGGTAAGAATACGGCCGGCATTTCGTATCATATATTCAAGAAGGGCATATTCCTTATTGGTTAATTCTATCCTTCGAACGCCCCGGATAACCTCCCGCGTGGCAGGGTTAAGGGCCAGATCCCCTGCACAGAGTTTTCCGCTCCGGTCCATCTTTCCGCGCCGGAGCAAAGCCCTTACCCTTGCCAGAAATTCCTCAATCGAAAATGGTTTTGTAAGATAATCATCCCCGCCGGAATCGAGGGCCTTAACCTTATCTACTATTGCATCCTTTGCAGTAACTATGAGTACCGGTGTCTTGCTCCCATTCTTCCTTACCTCGCGGAGGAGGTCCATACCCTCCCTTTTTGGGAGCATGAGATCAAGGATTATCAGGTCATATTCGTACGCCTCTGCCAGCGCCAGCGCCTCATCGCCTTCGAATGCCTGATCAACGGCATAATGCTCCTCCTCTAATGCCTGTCGGATGAAATTAGAGACCTTGTGTTCATCTTCAATTATTAAGATCCGCATCTTTGATATCCAGCTACATCGTAATGAAAAGCCATTAATGACCATTTAATATACGCTTCTGGGCCCATGTTATCAATCTCCACCTGGTCACTCCTTTTTTTCCGCTTAAAAAGAGCATAAGGTATTCATCAATGATATTAGCTATAACTTATTGAAATTATAGATTTACTACGCTAACCCATGTTAAACTAATAAAGTGAATCAGCGGAGAATTGGGCTTCTATTGATGATAATGTTTTATTGTTTAGTATGTCAGCTTGAAATTCCCGTATCCTTTTCTCTGCCAACTGAAAGAACCGCCTTTAACCCCGAATCTTTAGAGGGAGATGGTATTGATATGCATAATACAGGGGAGCTGCTCAAGAGAATAGATGCAGTCTATAAGGGTCTTGATGATTATAAGTGCACCCTTTTATCCTATAGCGAAGATAATGACGAAGAGAGGATGGTCTATTTTTTCAAGAAACCAAAGCAGATAAGGATGGAACTAATAACCCCACATAAAGGTACCATAATCACATATAAATCTGATGATCCATTTGTCTATGTAAGCCCATTCAGATGGCTTAGAAGGCTTGTACTCTCCTTTAGGCTTGATAATCCCCTGGTGATGAGCAGCAATGGACACCAGGTAGATGAGTCTGACATAGGAAGCTTTATAGAGATGATTCTGAGGCCTGCTGTTATAAATGGCGATGCCTCTATTTTAGATGCAAACCCAGGGTCACCTGACAGCTACCTGATTAACATAGATTTTAAAAAGGAGACAAAAGGGAGGCCTAATAAGTTTAAGGTCTGGATCGACAAGAGGATCTTGCTCCCTGTAAAGATTGACAGCTACTACCCTGACGGGAGACTGATGGAATCGGTAATATTTAAGGATCTTACAGTAAATTCCGGCCTGCCGGATGAATTATTTCGGCTTAAGAGGTAGGGCTATTAAAAGATGCAGTCTTCTACTGTAGCAGGAGTATTGCCTTTGTTCCGTGGGCGATCAATACGCAAAGGCCATGAGACCACTTGATAAAAACGCTGTCCAACGGGTAAAAAGACCGATTGCGACAAGTATCCCTCCGATCAACTCTATTGGGCCGGCAATATATACACCATTTCGCCTACTCGGTTGTAGCTCCAAAGTAATTTCGATGAAAATAGAGATATAGCAGAAAGCCCCACCAACTCACAACCATCAGCACGGTAAGCAGGTTCATCATCTGTTGCATGGAACTCGGGTCCACTATGTCCAGCATCCCTGCGTACCCGGCCAGCATTTCCCGCATGGCAGCATCTCTGGCCTGGCGATCCAATAGGTACATGACTTTATCCAACGAATAGATAATCGTCCCGACAAAAATGACCCTGTAGCCCCAGGGCCTTGCGGCCCACAGGCCGATCCCCATGGCCAGGAAGAGCCCGATGTACAGCAAGTGATAGACCACCGCTATAGCCCCACCGCGAATTGCCCCGAACAAGGGAATCCCGGATGTCAGAGACAGCCCCTCAAAGAAGGCCGACACCAGGAAGAACATCCCCGCCATGCGGATCGTTAGATTTGATTTACGCACGGGGCACACTCCAAGTTACTAATCCCATAATTCTAAAAATTACAAGAGTGATTGAAACTTATAAGGAGGCCAGCACCTCTTCGACATGTCCTTCGACTTTGACCTTCGGATAGATGGCCAGGATCCTCCCATTAGGGCCGATCACAAAGGTTGTCCGCACGATCCCCCAGAAAGTGCGCCCGTAGAGTTTCTTTTCCTTGTACACACCATATACCGTGGAGACCTTTGCATCCTCATCACTCAGAAGGGGAAAAGGAAGGTCATGTTTTTGGATAAACTTCCGGTGCGACACTTGCCCATCCAGACTAACACCCAGGATCACAGCATCTTTAGAGTTAAATTTCCGGAAATTATCACGAAATTCACATGCCTCTTTGGTACAGCCAGGCGTATGATCTTTGGGGTAAAAATAGAGGACTACGGTATTTTTTCCGACGTAGTCTTTTAATGAGATATCTCCACCATCCATTGAGCGGAGGGTAAATTCAGGCGCTTTGTCGCCGATCTTGATCTCTTTCGATGCCATAGGATTATCCAAGATAAATATTTGGTGGAGCTGAGGGGGATCGAACCCCTGACCCCGAGACTGCCAGCCTCGTGCTCTCCCAGCTGAGCTACAGCCCCACGTGGGTTTGGATGACTTCCTTTTTCCTTATGGACGAGGCCCATAGTAGCACCAGGATTCTTTTATTGTCAAGTCGGCAAAGATATGAAAGGTATAAGAAAGCCCTTTATTTATGCTATGATCCATGCCATGAACAATGACAGGATAAGACCTAAGAAATCTTTAGGCCAGCACTTCCTGCTGGATAAAAATATAGTAGAGAAGATAGTAAATGTCGCCCATATAATGCCGGGTGAGACAATAGTTGAAATTGGGCCAGGCAGGGGGATTATGACAAGGAGGCTCGCTGAGGTCGCCGGGCAACTGATAGCCATCGAGCTTGATAACCGCCTCTATATGTATCTAAAAGAAGACCTGAAGGGTATAACAAATCTTGAACTCATCCATGAGGATGCGCTTGGTTTCGCCTATGAAAAGATCCCTGGAGAATTTAAGGTGGTCGCCAACCTTCCATATTATATCTCCACGCCGATGATATTCCGTCTCATGGAGGTAAAGGAGAAGATAACATCTATGACCTTAATGCTGCAGAAGGAGGTAGCGGAGAGGATTATTGCATCTCCAGGAACAAAGGAGTATGGCATCCTATCCATCACAGTAGGATATTATTGCCAGCCCAGGATCGAGTTTTATGTCTCAAGGAACTCTTTTTCTCCTAAACCAAATGTAGACTCAGCAGTATTGACGCTTTTATCAAGGAAAACTCCCAGGGTCCAAGTTAATGATCCAAAGCTTTTCTTTAAGACTGTCAGGGCCTCTTTTTCTTCAAGGAGGAAGGTGCTTAAGAACGCCTTAAGGGTGCTTGGCGTTTCAGATGAGATGACCAGGCTGGCACTTGAGAGGTCAGGGATAGACCCGAAGAGGAGGGGTGAGACCTTAACCATCGAGGAGTTTGCCGGTCTTTCTGATACTTTATTTGATATGTTCCATAAGGGCATGATAAAATAATATCCAATCTACAATGGAAGACATCGTTATATCTGAATCAAAAGCAGGTCAAACCCTCTCAATAATACCGCTTGGTGGGTTAGGCGAGATAGGCCTCAACATGATGCTCCTCAGGTTCGGGGAGGAGATCATCGTAATCGATGCTGGCCTCATGTTCCCTGAAGAGGAGATGCTGGGCGTCGATATCGTTATCCCTGATATAACATATTTAAGGGAAAACAAGGAAAAGGTGCTTGGCCTCTTTCTCACGCATGGGCACGAGGACCACATCGGGGCTATTCCATACATATTAAAGGAGATGAACATCCCGATATACGGGACAGCCCTGACGCTAGGTCTGTTATCCGCAAAGCTTAAGGAACATAATCTGGAGAACGAAGCAATACTTACCCCTGTAAAACCCAGGGAGGTTGTGAAACTTGGCCCCTTTGAAGTGGAATTTATCAGGATCACGCACAGTATTGTCGACGGGGTCGGTTTCGGGATAACAACCCCTGTTGGAAGGATAGTCCATACAGGTGATTTCAAGGTAGACCATACCCCTGTGGACGGGGAACTGCTTGATTTCCATAGATTTAGCTACTATGGCGACCAGGGGACATTAGCCCTCCTTTCTGACAGCACAAACTCGGAGAGGAAGGGATATAACCTCTCAGAAAGGGAGGTAGGCCTTGTCTTTGACAGGATTTTCCAAGGCACAGATAAAAGGATCATCCTCGCCACATTTGCCTCAAATATCCATAGGATTCAGCAGGCCGTGAATGCCGCTGTTAAAACAGGAAGAAAGGTATTTCTAAGCGGCAAGAGCATGGTAAGTAATTCCCAGATAGCGCTGGATCTCGGATACCTGAAGGCATCGGATTCTACCTGGGTCAGGGCTGAAGAGCTTTCAAAGATACCTGATAACAGGATCTTGATAATTACCACCGGCAGCCAGGGAGAACCTATGTCCGCGCTGTTCAGGATGGCGATGAATGACCACAAACAGATACAGATAAAAGATGGAGACGTGGTGATCCTCTCATCCAGGGTTATACCCGGAAATGGAAGGGCCATCGCAAGGGTGATCGACCATCTCTACAGAAGGGGGGCGGAGGTGATATATGAGGAGGTATCGGACGTGCATGTATCCGGCCATGCGAGCCAGGAAGAGCAGAAGATCATGCTGAACCTTGTCAGGCCTAAATTTTTTATGCCAATACACGGCGAATACAGGCACCTATATCATCATGCCAGGCTTGCCGAAAGCCTCAACATCCCTAAAGAAAATATACTTATACTGGAAAATGGTGATGTGGCTGAGTTCACAAATGAGACAGGAAGGAAGACCGGCAAGGTCTTTGCCGGAAGGGTCTTTGTTGACGGTAAGTGGGTTGGTGACATCGGTGATCTTATTCTGCGGGACAGACAGCGCTTAGGTACAGGTGGTATCATTATCGTAATCATAGGGATAGAAAAACTCACGGGAACGGTTGTGTCGGGACCCGATATAGTATCAAGGGGTTTTATCTTTGAGAATGAGGCTAAAGATATATACGATGAGATGAGGTATGTGATCTCTGAGATGCTGGGAGAACTTGAACAGGAGCTCAAATCGGAGTGGGTTGTGGTAAAGAGCAAGGTACAGAGCAGACTAAGGAGGTATCTGATTAAAAAAATGGAAAGAAGACCTATGATTATCCCGATCATTATCGAGATGTAGGCTGTCCGGACAGATGAGCCCATTAATAAAAAAGGAAGACCTCATAGATGAGATAAAAGGTATAATTCTCATTGCCTCAGGCATACTCCTCTCCCTTGCCATCTTCAGCTACCGCCCGGATGACCCGTCATTTTTTACCGCAGGTGATAGCCTGATGATAAATAACCTCATAGGAAGGGTCGGGTCATACACATCAGATATATTTTTCCAGCTCTTCGGCGCCGGCGCATATCTGCTGCCGATATTCATGGTCATCCCTGGCTGGAGGAAGGTAGCAAGGAAGGAAAATAGCCTAAGCCTCCTCTTTTTGGGTGAATGCATCCTGTTATTTTCTGTCTCGTCCCTGGCAGGTCTGATACTCGATGGCCTTCCCACTCTCTATGGAGATCTTATCCTTGAAGGGAGGGAGGGAGGGCTGACAGGTTCTATTATGACAATACTCCTGGTCTCAAATCTGGCAAAGATAGGCGCATCTGTCATACTCATCTCTTCAATTATACTTTCCATAATGCTTATTACAAGATATTCCTTTGTCTCATTCTTAAGTTATTTCATCAATAAGGTAAAGGCAACCGGGGTAAAGCCAAAGACAAAGATCCAGGAAACCACTGTGGACGAAACAAAAGATGACCTTGATGAACCAAGGATAATCATCACCCACAAGAGATCAACGCATTCTAAAGAGGACAAGCCCCAATATCATGAGCGCTCCGGAGACTACCGTCTTCCATCGCCCTCCCTGCTGAATGAGCCTGCTGTGATTGAAGGGAAGGTATCAAAGGAGGAGCTCCTTGCCAGCTCGAAGATGCTCGAAAAGAAACTACTGGACTATGATGTGGATGGCAGGGTCGTCCAGGTGCATCCGGGTCCTGTAGTAACAATGTACGAGTTTGAACCCGGACCAGGGGTGAAGGTGAACAGGATAGTAAACCTTTCTGATGACCTGGCCCTCGTCATGAGGGCCATGGGGGTCAGGATTGTTGCGCCCATCCCGGGAAAATCTGTTGTCGGGATAGAGATACCTAACAATATAAGGAGAGATGTATTCTTAAAAGAGATAATCATATCCGGTCAGTTTGGGAGGGATGGACTTAAGATCCCTCTGGCGCTGGGAAAGGACATATTCGGAACCCCGGTTGTGACAGATCTTGCGTCTATGCCGCACCTGCTTGTTGCCGGGGCAACAGGTTCAGGCAAGAGCGTTGCGCTCAATTCTATGATCTTAAGCCTGCTCTTCCACGCCTCACCAGACCAGATAAAGATGCTTATGATCGACCCAAAGATGCTGGAGTTATCAATCTATGACGGAATCCCCCACCTCCTCTCCCCTGTTATAGTAAGACCAAGGGACGCCTCAAGGGTACTTCAGAGGTGTGTTTCCGAGATGCAGAGGAGATATGTTCTTCTCTCTGAAACCGGCGTAAGGAGCATAGAGGGCTATAACAATTTGCTTAAGTCCGGGACAATACAGGATGCGGAGGGAAATACAAGAGAGAGACTCCCCTATATGGTCATAATAATAGATGAACTTGCCGACCTCATGATGGTGGTTTCAAACGAGATCGAGGACTCGATAGCCAGGCTGGCCCAGATGGCCAGGGCTGCCGGCATACATCTTATCCTTGCGACACAGAGGCCATCGGTAGATGTGCTGACCGGAATAATCAAGGCAAACTTCCCGGCCAGGATATCCTTCCAGGTCTCTTCCAAGATCGATTCAAGGACTATACTGGATGCAAATGGGGCCGAACAGCTCCTTGGAAGGGGTGATATGCTCTTCCTCCTCCCTGGAAGCGGTAAGATAACAAGGATCCATGGCTCATACGTTGAAGAAGGAGAGATCAGGAGGGTTGTGGATTTTGTAAAGGGAGAAGCAAGACCGGCATATGGCAATTTCCATATTCCGACCGAATCAGAGGATGACGAGGGAGAATTCCAGATAGACAATGACGACGGGAGGGACCAGCTATATCGAAAGGCTGTCGAACTTGTCCTCTCTTCGGGGCAGGCCTCGGCCTCGCTGATCCAGAGGAGATTAAGGGTAGGATACCCAAGGGCGGCCAGGATGATAGAGATGATGGAAGAGGACGGCATAGTCGGTCCTTCTGTAGGCGGAAGACCAAGGCCCATAATAAGATCAGAAGAGAGGGATACAGAATGAATATGAAGTCAGAAGTCAGAATACAGAAGTCAGATTCCCACCTTTATCTCTGCTCTCTAGTCCATATCTGTTATCTGTTAGTAGGTGTCATCGTTTTACTTGCCCCTGAGACGAAAGCAGAGGAAGGGCTTCAGTCGATTATCAAAAAGGTACAGGCAAGGTATGAAGCAACATCTGATTTCAAGGCCGAATTTGAGCAGAAAACACAGATTAAGGGATTCACCACACCGATAGTCTATAAGGGGAGATTGTATATAAAAAAACCCGGGATGCTCCGCTGGGACTATTCGGAACCAAGCAAGCACCAGATATATGTCAACAATGAGAAGGTCGTCTACTATATCCCGGAACACAAACAGGCGATGACAGGTCTCCTTTCGGAGGATAGCGGCACCGAAACACCTACCCATCTTTTATCGGGTCTGGCCAAAATCGATCAGGACTTTGATGTGAGTTTTGAGGAGGACGGAAAAGATAAAAAAGAGATGGGGCCGCGGCTACGGCTTATACCTAAGGACCAGAGGACGGAGATTTCAAAGATCGTAATTGAATTAGAACCAAAGAGATCCTATATAACCAGGCTCACCATATTTGAAAAAACAGGTAATAGCTCGACTTTTAGCTTTACAAAGATAGAGGCAAATATGGGCCTTAAGGATGATCTATTTATCTTTACACCTCCAAAGGATGTGGAGATGGTGGACCCAAGGCTATTTAAATGAGAAGGCAGAAATTCCTTTAGCCCCAAATCAGCACTTCCAACCCATTGCCAGGTTCTAAGGGGCGGCATTGAAATTTGTAATCTGGTATTCATTAGAGATAGACAGGATGTCGAAAAGATTAAAAAATGACCAGAAGCGAGGTTATCAGAGAGGCTATTACAATGATGATTAATGAATACAAGAAGAGGCAGGCAATTGAAAAGGCAGAGAAGGTTTATAAGGAGATTGCGGAGGAGGATAAGCAGCTTGCAGAGGATTTTTTAAGCATTTGTGCCAAGTCTTGGGATGTTGCCGGAAAATAAGATGGCAGAGGTCAATAAGGCAATAGAGATTAGCCTTGGGTTGAAAGAATTCTGGGAATAGCAAATCTATTATGACTCATAATACACAAATCAATGACGTTGCAATACGCGATACACTAAAGACTGTATTCGGATTTCGCACGTTCCGTGCGAATCAGGAAGAGATCATTAAAAACATACTG
>JACRHA010000067.1 GCA_016234185.1 Nitrospirota bacterium | reverse complement strand
TTCCCGCAGTCTTTAGGCGGGAATCCAGAGCTTCTTTGTTTCTTAAAGAGACTGGATTCCCGATTACTACCTCGGGAATGACAATAATTGACTTTTTTCAAGAGGTTCAATGTAAAGGGATTTATGACTCACTACACTAGATATCGATTCAAAGAAGGAGCTTATTCCTAGTTTAATAGAGGCAGTAAAGAGCGACTATAAGTATATCCGACTGGGGGCCTTTGATGCACTAGCCAGGATAGGTTCGCAGGCAGTCCCAGTCCCTGATATTATAAAAATATTGAAAGACGAAAATACTACTTTTAGAAAACGTGCAATCGAGGCGTTAGGCAGGCTTGGGCCTGAGGCTAAAGAAGCTGTACCGGTTCTTATCCAAGCGCTTAAAGATAACGAGATACGCTCTTACGCTGCTGATACCCTAGGAAAAATAGATTCAGAAGCAAGGGAGGCTGTACCTACTCTTATTAAGCTATTGAATAACAAAGATATGCGATATACAATTCCGAATGTATTAGGAAAGATTGGCGCAACAAGTGTCCCTGCCCTAATTCAGGCTTTAAAAGATGAAGATGCAAGAGTAAGGAGCGGTGCTGCATTCGCCTTAACAAATATTGGTGCTGAAGCCATCGAGGCCATTCCTGCCCTTATTGAGGCCCTGAAGGATCAGGATAGAGATGTGAGGCAATCTGCCTCTACTGCATTATTCGCAATCGGTCGTGTAGCCAAGGACGATATCCCAAAGCTCATCGAGATATTGAAAACAGGCGACAAAGAGGCTCGTTTTAGTGCTGCAAGGGTTCTAGTAAAGATTGATCCTGGGATTGAAGAGGCTATATCGGTATTAGTTCAAGCCCTAGAGGGTAAGGATCAGGTAGTTAGACATGTAGCTATCTACACACTGAGTAAAATAGAGAGGCCAGATCCCGCATACAAAAAAGCTGTCCCCTCTTTAATCCGTATTTTTCTGGATAATGATCCATATAATACCTCCCGTCTTCTTGCAGCTGAAGCTTTAGGGAAAATAAGCCTTTGGGCCGAGGAGGCTGTTCCCTTTCTTGTCAAAGCATTAAAGGAAAGTGAAAGTATTGTTCGCAGCAGGGTTGCCAATGCACTCGAAGGGATAGGAACTCGTGAGGCCATAAAGGCTGTGAATCACTACAGGAAAGAAGAAGATCTGCGAGCCAGGCGCTCGGAACAAGAAAAACAACGCTTATATACTAAGGAGGAGGTGCTTGCAAGCAAGCCAGACAATGAGTTGAGATGGAAGGTCTCTGTTAAGGGATGGAACCAGGATGAGCTGCTTATTACAAGACATACGCGGTGGAGACCTTATGAGGAAAAGCCTGATAGATTAGTAATCTGGTTAAGAGTCAAGGATAAGTTTAAGATATTGAAGGTTATGGAAGCCGATGCTGGATCGGGTTTCACCCACCCGGCATCCAGTTTTAGATATAAGGAAGAGATCTTTCTTTATATTATTCTTGATACAGGTGGGTCGGCTGGGTACAATCAAGCGATCTTATTATCTATCTTGCCTGATTACACATTGCAAGAAATTATCTTTGAGCGTGCATATGAGTGGTATACGGAATCGGATAGATTAAATAAAGGAGAAATCGCACAGACTGAGTCTAATATATTCACTGACGACAAATTAGAATTTAAGTTCTACATTTGGAACCGGGGTGATCCTGCATGTTGTCCTAGCGCTGGAAAGGTCATCGGGACTTACAAAATAATAGGCGAGAGAAGGTATAATCGAGATAAGAAGAAATATGTTGCTGATTACAAAGTCGTGGTAGATACCTTTAGAAGAGAACCAATTGATAATAATGAAGGACATTAGTAAAGGCTTTCGATGATAAGAAATAGGGGTATTCTTGCATCAAATATATCAAATTGACCCGGCCTTACCTACTTGATAAAATAAAACTATATTTTTCAGGAAGGTCTGATGAAGGAAGCCTTATTATACAAAAAACTCGACAACAATAAGGTCAAATGCAATGTCTGTCAGGTAGGCTGTATCGTATCCGATGGAAAACGAGGCGCATGCAGGACCAGGCTAAACAAGGATGGCATCTTCTATACGCTTATTTACAGTAAGGTATCATCAATCCATGCAGACCCTATAGAGAAGAAACCACTGTATCATTTTTATCCAGGGACATATTGTCTTTCCCTCGGAACCCTCGGCTGCAGTTTTCATTGCCCCGGCTGTCAGAACTGGCAGATATCCCAGTCTGATGTAGATCTGGACCAGGAGATTATGACAGACGTAACACCTGAAGAGTCAGTCAGACTTATAGAAGAATCCGGTTGTAAAGGGATATCCTGGACATACAATGAGCCCTCCATATGGTTCGAGTATACACTCGATGGGGCAAGGCTTGCCAAAGAGAAGGGCCTTTATACAGTATATGTTACAAATGGCTATATGACTATTGAGGCGCTGGATACCATAGGGCCATACCTCGACGCCTTCAGGGTTGATATCAAGGGATTCTCAAGGGAATCATACAAGAAGATAACGGGACTATCCAAATTTGAGGGGATACTGGATGTTACGGCTAGGGCAAAAAATAAATGGGGGATGCATGTTGAGGTGATTACAAATGTTACTCCCACAATCAATGACTCGGATCAGATGCTGCAATCCATCGCATCATGGATAGCAGGAAGTCTTGGGCCAGATGTCCCATGGCATGTAACCAGATTCCATCCATATCTTGACCTCTCCCATATACCTCCAACACCTATAGAAACCTTGGAGAGGGCAAGGGAAATAGGGACCAAGGAAGGTCTTAATTTTGTCTATATAGGGAATGTCTCTGGTCATCCCGGCGAGGATACTTACTGCCCTGGCTGCAAGATGATGATAATCAAGAGGGATGGTTTCTGTATCTCTGAATATCATATTAAGGATGGTGCCTGTAAATTTTGTAGGAAGGTTATTTCTGGCAGATTTTAAACCTAAATCAATTAGGCGAAATAATTATTGGCTAGACGAGGGGGGGCGGGTGAAAATTTTTATGCGACACCTTGAAATCTTTCTCGTAACCTTTCGATCATAAAAATTTGAAGCTGCCTCCCCTCGTCTCAGCTTAGGATGGATACTTATGGAAAAGCGGGTCAAAAAGATATTTGCTCTGCTCGACAAAAAAATTCCAGACGCCAGGACTGAACTAAGATCTGCTAATCCCCTGGAACTCCTGGTGGCTACAATCCTTTCTGCCCAGTGTACAGACGAGCGGGTAAACAGGGTAACAGAAAGGCTGTTTAAAAAATATAAGAGCGCCGCTGATTACGCCAAAGCAGAGCTGACAGAACTTGAGGAGGATGTAAGGCCCACAGGATTTTACAAGAACAAGGCCAGGGCGCTAAAGGAGATGGGAGGGGCCCTATGCGAAAGATTCGGCGGCAAGGTCCCGGACAACATGGAGGACCTGACAACACTCCCTGGCGTTGGAAGGAAGACGGCCAATGTGATCCTTGGCAACTGCTTTGGACAGCCTGCCATTGTAGTGGATACCCATGTAAGGAGGGTATCCCAGCGGCTTGACCTTGTCGATTCTGATAACCCCGAAAAGATAGAGTTCAAATTGATGGAGATGATCGACAAGAAGCAATGGACTTCTGCCTCCCACCAGCTCCTTCTCCATGGCAGATATGTCTGCACTGCAAAGAACCCCAAATGCCCTGAGTGTGTTATAAATAACATATGCCAGTGGGAAGGGAAGAGGATATAGGAAGGCTATTGACTAATTTCATTATCTACCAGACACACTAAATAACAGAACTTAGGTTGACATTATGGCAAATGGATGATATTCTTTCCTTCCGGCCATACCCGTTTGAAATCGTCCACATTAAAGGTCAGCAGACGATCAGCGCCTGATTTATTCGCAGCCCTCGCGATCAGGGCATCATAAATACAGCCTCCGCTTAGCCCTAAATCTGCCATTTGCCTGATAGTGGAGATATAATCAGCCAAAGACAAGGGGATAATTTTAGCGGAAGCCTCTATGTCTTCATGGATAAGATGACAAGCAGTCCGGGGGTTGATCCTTGGATTGACAGGAAGAGTTGTTAAGACAGCATAAAGCTCGGCCAATGAATGACTGGAAATCAGAAACTCAAATTCCTTCTTTTTGGCCCTTTTCAGCCATGGCAGCGCCTGCCCGTGCATGGGATGGGGCTCAACTATGGCAGCAACAAGGACAGATGTATCAAATAAGACCTTCATCATCGGGTAGTAAGTTTTGAAAGCCGTTTTTCGCGATGGGCTCTAACGGCCTTAGTTAAATCCCCTGCAGCAACGCCGGTAAAAACCAATACCCCATCCTTATTGACCAACTGCGGCTCTTCATACATCGGTTTAAGGATAACCTCATGGTCCTTCTCTTCGAGCTGCAATACTGACCCCGGCTTAAGGCCAAGATTATCCCTAAGCTGCTTCGGGATAACAATCCTACCAAATTTATCTACAGTCGCCTCTAACATGAATGCTCCTTATAATGGCAAATTATCACGATAAATGGCAATTGTCAAATAAAAGGCTTAGAAAGGCATTACCCAAAAAAGGAATGCCCCTTTCGGAGCATTCCTTTTTGCGAGAAAGGGGAGGGCTAAAAACCCTCCCCAGGGACACATATCCCCTGATAAGATGAGTCATGTTATCCTATCAGGGGATACAATCAAGAACTATCAAGGATTTTTAATCCTAATCTACGATCCCAACCTCATCAGCAGCAATGGCACCTCCGGCAAATACCCCTTTGGCCTTAACCTGCGTTCCTGACTGCACCTGGCCAAAGAAGTCTGCCTGTCCTATAAGATTCTCACTGGTATCTTCAAATTGAGTTTGGCTGTTAGTCTGAACCTCTACACCAAGGATAACCAGGTTGGGGTTAGATACAGAATCAACCGGTCCTTGCAATAAGACATTTGACTCCGGGTCCCTCCTCTCAATACGGTCTGCGATAACACTTCCATTATCCAGGTGTCCCCTGATTCTAAGAAAGTCACCTTCGTTGATATCAGCAAGGCCGAAGGGTTCTTTATGCGAACTGCTGTTATCATCGAATTCGGTCAATGCAGTGGCAGTCACCGTAATACCAAGAAGCATTACGCTATTACTTGTAAGATCAACTGACTGTACCTCTGCCTCTATCTCTACCCTTTCATTATGGAAGGAGATCTCGCTTGCTACCAGGACCCCGTTCGCATCTATTGTTCCTTCAACCTCAAGCCTTACACCAACCGATATATCAGAGGGTATGCCGTTTTTAAATTCCGTCGCAGAACTCGTTTGGACATGCTGTCCGTTAACCTCAAAGGTACAATCTGAACCATTGCAGGATGTAAAGACAGTGACAAGCCCCTCAATCCGGACATCCTGATCCTCTCCAACATCTAATCCTTCCCCTTCAAGTTTGATCCTGGTTGCGTCGAGAACACCTGTAGCAAGATTCCCCTTTACCTCTACAAACATCCCATCAGCAAGGGTGCTGATCGATACATTCTCAAAAACCGTGGTGCTACTATAACCCACCGCCTGAGTACCGATAAGAAACGTTGTGGCAGTAAGCCCGCTTATTGTCCCCTTTAATTCAACCTCATCGGCAGGGTCAAAGATTTGATCCTTTATCTCTATCCTTGTTGCCAGAATTGCACCAGATGTGGTCGGAAACCCGCTAACCTCTACCAGGTTGTTGACTGCCAAAGCTGCGCAGTCTATGGAGGCGCTACTGCTATTCTCGCAGATGGTGGAGCTGTCCCATGCCACTGTCTGACCCAAAACTATGATGGTCTGTCCGGCAGGGTCGGTACTGGTTATTGGGCCTTCAAGGTCATCCTTGAATTCGATACTATCTGCACTACCGGTTGTTCCATCCTCATTTATTGTGCCCGTAACAGTTACTACCATCCCCAGGCCGAGATCGTCATCTGTTCCAGGATTATCATCCATTGTAATCACAGAGCCTGTTGTTTCAAATTCGACACCATTGACAAACACACTGCCGAACTTGGTAATCGTCCCTTTGCTTGTAATAGGTTTACTAACCCCTGAACCGCCAACCCCGCCTCCAGTGGATCCTATTCCACCTCCATTGCCTCCACAGGAAGTAATGGTGATCAGCATCAGTGCGATCAGGAAAAACTCAAATCCCTTCTTAATCTTCATGGTTATTCCCTCCTTCTGTTAAATCCTCTTCAAAATAATAGATACCCAATCCAGCCCTTTTTTTGCCGGTTCCACTCACAGACGGATCAACATCCCTGTCATGTTGTGAAAGCCATTGGTCCATCTTTTCCAGCAGGGTCTGAGCTTCTGAGGATGTAAGGAAACGGACCTTTGGCAAGACCTCGGCCGGAAGGTTGTCGTATGAAACTTTCCTCTGAAAGAAGCTCTCTGTGTGGTTACATATAAGGTTATGGTCTATTGTCCTGATGATATCCCTCACGTCAGTGCCTAAGATGCTTAGTTTATCATCTTCCTCTGTCTTTGGGAGATAGGCACGGGTCACCAATCTGATCCGGCCATCCTGGAGGCGTTCTATGGCGCCAACCCTTACAAGCTCATCCAGGATAGCCCTGGCAGGGACATCTCCGCTATAGAGTTTCACCAATTCACTGAAACTAGCACCATCTCCTTCGATAGGGAGGTCAGCCGGCTGACCCTTACTGTCTGTAAACCGCTTATCCCTGACCCAGGAACTTATAACACGTGCTGCACGGTTGTAGCGCTCTGCCGCCTCTGTATCTTTCGGGTAGGAAAGGCCCTTTACCCGTTTGGCCTCCTTACGAGATAATCCGGTAATAATGGAGACCCTTGATATAGTCTGTTTCCTGCCCTGGATCCCAAATTCATCCATTGCTACATCCACGTATACCCTTTTAGCGAGGTCTGCAAAAGATCCATATGGAACCCCATTCCTTAACAAGATCCGCACCAGAGGCCGGAGCAACCTGATTACTGCTGCAGACAAGACCTGTTTCATATTCATCACCTCCTACTCTATTTGGGATTATATTCCCAAATTTTCTATTTGTCAAGTCCTTTTCTCCTCCAGCTAACAACTTTAAATAGGCAATATCGAAATTCCTCCATTGTATCCATTATCGCCAACTCTTCTGCGACCTGAGTCTTAAATCATACTCCTTTGCTCAGCAGCCTCTCTTGATAATTCTTCATGATCGCGCCGGAGCCTCCAGATCGCAGCCAGGCTGCAGTTCTTACCATGATGTTCTCATTGTGGCTACTAACACAAACACATTAAATGTTGTTGGTATGATGTAGGAGCGCAATGAATTGCGCCATGGTAAGGATTCAGGTATTATGATGCAGAAATAGCGAACCCTGTGACTTTAATAAAATACTCCGGCATAGGAATCAGAGAGGAAAAGGCTTGAAATTTGGAGGGTAAAATAGTATATAGTTAAATGTTTACATGGAGTATAGGATGAAGAATATACTGGTAGCAGAGGATTCGACAGAGATAAAAGATGTCCTTGCAAAGCTGGTCGGCAATAGGCAATCTATTACCCAACTGAATGCCTGCCTCGATCTGGATCGATTCAAGGAAGACAAGGTCGACCTTGCCCTGATAGAGATTTCAGGTCCGCTTGACAGGAGATATGATCTCATCCAGACCCTTCTTGATATGAATCCGGATGTAAAGATCCTGCTTATATTTGATTCGGGCCTTTTTAATCTTGCGAAACCGCTTCTAGCGGATAATCTTTTCGATTATCTATTTAAACCGATAGATACTGACAAGCTAAGGAGGAAGATCAATCTTCCCATCGAGATGGATTCAGGCATAGAGTTTGCCGGTTTAATGAGAAAGATTACAACAGAGATGGCCCACAGGATAAAAAACCCCCTTTCAGTTATCAAGACCTTTGCCTATCTGCTGGAGGAGAAATTTAATGATCCCGAATTCAGGGGCACCTTCTATAGATTGTGTCTGAAGGAGGTGGAGGGGATCAACGAAATAATTGAAAGACTGATAAGTTATTCATCTTTTGAAAAGCCGCTACCGGCCCTGGCAGACCTTAACTCGATTACAAGAGAGGCGGTCTATAATCTTACAAGTCATCATAATTATAGACGTCTTGCGATATCAACAGATCTTCAGGAGGATCTTCCGCCTGTACTTGTAGATCGGGTACAGATAAGGTTAATCTTGGATAACATCCTTTCATTTATATCTGCGGATATTATCGATGACGGAGAGGTATGGATAAGGAGCGTAAGGTCATCCATGAAGGATACTGATAAGGCCGGGATTGAGATATCATACCCCTTCCGAAAAGAAGGGTTAGATGAAAATGATCTTCTTACGGTTGATCTCTTTCTGGCGAGTGAGGTAGTAAGATACCAGGGGGGTGAATTTAGCGTCACGGATACCGGCCGGCATGAAAAGATAATAGCCATCAGATTCCCATGCTGTGATGGTATAGAAGGGATAATGAGGTTGGATTTTAACGGGGTTAAAGGCGCGGCCGGCGCCAGGGACGGATCTGCGGTGTTCAATTATTACGACAGGAGGAAGGGCCGCCTTGAGATCCCGCTTAAAGAGCGGCGTACTGCAGTGAGGAGGAGAGGGAGCATGTCTTTGTCCCTTCCTGAGAAGAGGAAGATATTAGGGGTCTTTGCGAATATTTAGTTTGAGTCAAAAAATGGAGAAGATACTTGTTGTTGATGATGAGCGGGCTATCGTGCAGTCCATTAGGATGCTCCTTAAGGATAGCTATGAAATAGTATCGGCGTCATCTGCGGACGAGGCTGTAGATCTGTTTAGGCGTGAGAGACCTGACCTGATAATTCTCGACATAATAATGCCCGGCATAAGCGGTCTTGAGGTACTGAAGATAATAAGGGAGCAGGACCTTCTTGTTCCTGTCGTAGTCCTTACCGCCACAAAGATGGTGAAGCCGGCTGTGGAGGCGATGAAGATGGGCGCTACTGATTATATTACAAAGCCATTTGATATAGATGAGCTCAGGCTCATTGTAAGGAAATCTTTTAAGACCGCCAGTCTTGAGAGGGAAGTAAAACATTTAAGATCTGAGCTTGATAACAGAAGCAAATTTCAGAACATAATCGGAAAAAGCAAGGCTATGAGAGAGATCTATTCGAAGATAGAGCAGATAGCTGACACAAAGCACACTGTCCTGATTACAGGAGAATCCGGCACAGGGAAGGAGCTTGTTGCGAGTGCGCTGTATTTTACCAGCTCCAGGAGGGATAAGCCTTATGTGGCAATAAATTGTGCCGCTATTCCTGATAACCTGATTGAAAGCGAACTCTTTGGTTTCGAGAAAGGGGCATTTACTGATGCCCAGGTGCGAAAGGCGGGTCAGTTCGAGTTGGCAGACGGAGGCACACTGTTCCTTGATGAAGTCGGCGACCTTGCTTTAAATACCCAGGCAAAGCTCCTGAGGGTGATACAGGAGAGGGAATTTACCAGGCTTGGCGGGGGTAAACCTACCAAGGTGGATGTGAGGATAATAGCTGCCACAAATCATGACCTTGCTGTTGCCATAAAAAATGGGAGGTTCAGGGAGGACCTCTACTATAGAATTAATGTAATATCGATCCATCTCCCTCCGTTAAGGGAGCGGAGGGAGGACATTCCGCTGCTGGCTCAATATTTTTCGGATAAGATTTCAGAAGAGAATGGCATAAGGCCAAAGGTATTTTCAGGGGATGCCACGGATATGATGATGGGGTACGATTGGCCCGGAAACATAAGGGAGCTATATAACCTGATTGAGCAGGTCTCAGCGCTTTCTGATAAAGAGATAATCACTAAGGATGACCTCGTAGCGGGCTTAGGATCAAGGGGTCTTGGCTCACATCTCAAGGGGAAAATTCATTCAGAGAAACGCTCCTTTGACAGCGCGGTTGTTGAGTTTGAAAAGGAGATAATAATTGCAGCATTGAAGAGGAACAACTATATACAGACCAGGACAGCCGAATACCTGGGCATTACTAGGAGGGTCTTAAGATATAAGATGGATATGTATAATATCAAGACCCAGGAAAACCAGTCTGAAGAGGGTCATAACGCCTGACCCATGCACATTTATGTACACACCTTTATAATATTCATAACTAGCTGATAATTAATAAGATTTAATATAAACTATATACATTGCCTGTCCATTTTTGATCAACTGCCATTATTAGTAATCCCCTGGAACAGATATAAAATCTTCCAATAATCAATATGTTATGGTGTTTAATGCCTGGCTCTATGCTTGTACCTTTTCTGGCACCCAGTTTGCATGCTTCCATGGCAGGTATACTTAAACGACTACCACAAGAAATCATAGGGAGGAAGACATGGAAGATAAGGCTACGATCTTGATTGTTGATGATGAACTTGGTCCAAGGGAATCCCTTAACATGGTTTTGAAATCATTCTACAACATCTGCATGGCTGATAGTGGGGTTAAGGCGCTGGAGATGATCAAAGGGGAGGACATCGACCTTGCCATTTTAGACCTGAAGATGCCTGGGCTCCAGGGGATAGATACATTAAGGGAGATAAAGAAGGAGAGGCCGGAAATAGAAGTAATAATACTTACAGGATATGGGACTTTAAAAACCGCAGTAGACGGAATTAGATATGGCGCCTCTGATTACCTGATGAAGCCCTTTAATGTTGTGGAGATTATTGCCGTTATCAGGAAGATACTGGAGAAAAAGAGGTTTTATAATGAATTTAAGACGTTCTTAAAGGAATTGGGGAGCAGGTCCGGGATAGATTTGCCTCACGCTAAGAGGCAGGTGAATTGGGATCATAGCCTTTTTGAGATGATAAAAGAGGCCATGATCAGGCCATCGGACCGAACGGAAGACGATGGTTCACACAATTATATAGAGTTTGTAAAAGTTCTTGCCAATACGCTTGAGAATAAGGATCCTTACACCCATGGCCATTCCAGCAGGGTAAACTACTTCTCAAACCTCATTGCCCAGAAGATCTCCTTATGTGCGGAAGAGAGGGATTATCTACAGATAGGGACCTACCTCCATGATATAGGAAAAGTCGGGATAGATAATAAGATTATATTGAAGGATGGCAAGTTCAACGAACAGGAGCTGGAGATAGCAAGAAGGCATCCTGAGATCGGGGTTGAACTCGTAAAATCTATGGGGATATCCCATCAGATAATCTCAGTAATAAGACACCACCATGAGTTCTTTGATGGTACAGGACACCCGGACGGTCTCAAAGGCGAAGAGATCCCGCTTTTGGCCAGGATAGTTTCAATAGCGGATTCGTTCGATGCAATGACTACAGATCGCCCATACAGAAAGGCCTTTTCAATAGAAGAGGCGATATTAGAACTCAGGCGTTGTGCAGGCACACAATTTGATCCCATCCTGGTGGAGTCGTTTATTGAGATAATAAATGAGAAGAACGAATCGATACAGAGACAGATCCAACAGACTGTGTCAAAGGTTGGGGTGGGATAGGGATAAAAAGGAGGTTATATTATGAAGGTAAATAAATGGATTATCTTAGTCCTAGTTATTATTTTAATTGGGATCGGAATTACCCGGGCACAGGAGCCTTCCGGTTCTGATGCGGCCGAAACCGGCAGGCTTCTTGCCATCCTTTTAGATGCAGGCCGTGTCACAGTCGCTGCGAATCAGCCTCTCATCAATAACCCGGCAAAGGGAGACAAGGGGTTTACGCCAGAGGTCTTTGAAAAAGAGTTGACCGCGAGATTTAAGGAGCGGACTGGGGTTGATCTTGCCGGCCTTATGAAAGAACGAAACGGGGTCAATCTTGCCAATTTCGGGAATGATACAGTTCCGGAGTTGGCCAAGAAAATGCTCCCCCAACTACTCGTTATCAGCAAGAGCGTTGTTGCCGAGTATCAGCCGGTAATCAATAAGCAGGAGATAGCATATAAGGGATTCATCCCTGCTGTCTTCGGGACCAGGGCAGCCGCCAAATTCAGGGCCAACTTTGGTGTCTACATTAAGCAGACCACCCATAATGATCTCCTTAGGAATCCAAAGAACAGGGCAGACGAGTTTGAGGCGGAGATGTTAAAAAATTTAGCCGATCCATCCTATCCACGGAAGGGGGATAAGATTGTGAGCAGGGTAGTGGATGGCGGAAAGTCGATCCGGATTATGCTCCCACTCTTTTATGGCAAAGGGTGTCTTTCTTGCCATGGAGGGCCCAAGGGCGAACTAGATATCTCAGGTTATATCAAGGAGGGGGCGAAGGAAGGTGATCTAGGCGGCGCTATCAGCGTCTGGCTTAATCTGACAAGCGTTCCCTGACAGAGTTATCCAACCCATTCTTATCTTCATTTTTCAGCAATGGTTACCCCTCCCCTTCGTCCCCTCCCGCGATGGGAGGGGACTTATAGTGTGATGCCATTTTCCATTCCTGATCTTTCGGCTAATTAATGTGGACTTTCCCCAAAATTTAATCAGGAGCACGACTAATGTATTGAGAGCATTGAATAATTTCCAAAAAAGAAGTGGAAAGGGAGGTTTTACCTCACTATAATCCCTTTTGATAGTGAGTTTTGGGGAAACTCTTAAGGGATAAAGGAGGAACCTCCCATGCAGGATCATAGCAAAATGGCAGGTAAGATAAAAGCTCAGATTACGAGATTTGCCCATCAGATGGCCTTAGGATTCAAAAGACCGGATAAGAAGTTTATATGTCAGATGTTGTATG
>JACRHA010000066.1 GCA_016234185.1 Nitrospirota bacterium | reverse complement strand
GCTTGCGTCGCCCCCTCCAAAGGCAAAGCCTTTGGAGCCTCCCCCTCAACGCTCGCATCCGCTCGCTGTGAACTACCTTTATATATAAAGGGGCTAGCGCGCCCTCCCTGCCTACCGGACAGGCAGGCACAGATGATCGTCGCCTCCCCCTCATGCTCGCCTTGCTCGCTTTTGGTATGATACAAACTTTACTCAAGACATGCAAGCATTATCCCGTGAGCGGGCAGGAGATTCCGTTCCGATACCCCGCTGGTGGCTTTTAAATATGTTTGTGATATAATACCGAAAATTAAAGAATTATTAGGTTAAACAAGATGGAAAAGAAGAAGAGTAAAGGATCGAGATCGACAGGCCCAAAAGGCAGGGAAAAAAGATCTCCGAAAAAGAAGAGAGAGGAAAAGGATGTCGTTAAAGTTGAACCAGAAAAGCTGGACATTAAGGAAGAGGTAAAGAATGATAGTAATATTGGAGAATCAATAAAAGATACAGAACAAATAGAGCCAGTAATCAACGCAAGTAATTTAAGTCCGGAGAAAATAAGGGAAGAAGACATACACGTTGAGGAGCGAGGAGATAGTATCAGGGCGGAGGAGGCCCAGCCTGAAGATAAACAGGAAGAGCTCCTCTCTTTTTTCCTTGGAGACGAAGAGTATGCTATCGATATAATTACAATAAAAGAGATAATTGGAATGATGGATATTACGTTTGTCCCACGGGCAGATGACTGTATCAGGGGGATAATATCCTTAAGAGGGGCCATCATTCCCATATTCGACATCAGAAATAGGCTTGGGCTAAGAGAACCAGGGGATTCAAACAAGGGCAGGATCATTGTTATTTCAATTGATCGTGAACTAATAGGAATTACTGTAAATGGTGTAGCTGAGGTGGTGAAGATAAGAGGGTTTGATATTGAACCTACCCCGTTTACAATAAGCGGGATTGACGCAGAGTATATCAGGGGGATCGTAAGGTATAAGGGAAGGATAGTAATACTCCTGGATATTGTTAGGCTACTTAAGTTGCAAGAGGGTAAAAACTTAAGATAATATATCGTCTTAGTTAAAAAGCTTGTTCATGAGGAGGAGAAATGTTTGAACAAAGAGGTGAGGGTGTAAGGATTGGACTTAAATTAAAATTTATCATCCTTATCAGTTTACTATCCATTACCATGGGGTTTATACTCGGCTGGTTTTCCTGGAATAGTACAAGGGATTCGCTGGAAGATGCCTTAAAAAAAAGGGGCACATCCCTTGCTAAAGGCCTTGCTTATAATAGTATATACGGGGTTTTGATCGGCGACTCATCGGCCCTGGACAGGCTTGCAAAAGGAGTTAAGGAGGAACCTGATGTGGACTATCTCATTATAATTGACAAGGAAGGGAAGGTTTTGGCCCACAGCAATCAGTCGGAGGTAGGGAAAAGTTATAGCGACAAGCTCACAAAGAAGGCCCTTGAAGTAACTGAATCGGGTAATGAGATTACAAGGCTTGTAAAAGAGGGATTATATGATATAGCCGTACCCATAGGATCGTCTGATGCAGGAACAACAGGGAGGATAGGCGCTGTAAGAATAGGTCTTTCAACTGAAGGGATGAAGCAGAAACTTGATTCGATAAGAAATGTCATATTCATCCTGACTGCCATAACTATAGGCATAGGCATCATTGTTTCCTTCTTCTTTATTAAAGTGATTATTAACCCAATAGAAAAGATGGTAGGGGTTGCCGTTGGGATTGCTGATGGCGATTTTATGCAGAATGTCAAGATTGCATCCCAGGATGAGATAGGAATACTTGGCGGGGCCTTTACGAGGATGTCTGCCAATCTGAGGGGCATGATCATGAAGATCAGGGAGGCATCTATAAGTGTGACTTCTGCCTCAGATCAGATCTCAAAATTAGGCGACAAGGTAGCAGTTGGCGCAGAAAATCAAGCTGGTTCAGCAGAGAAGTCCTCTGCATCCGTTGAGGAGATGAAGGGCGCCATCACGGATGTGGCGGAGAATGCAGATGCCCTGTTCTCCTCGGCTGAGGCAACGACTTCATCTATCCTTGAGATGGATGCTTCAATAAGAGAGGTAGCAAACAGTTCCGTTGGTCTTGCATCGTCAGTGGATGATACATCTTCCTCTATTATGGAGATGTCTGCGTCAATAAAGCAGGTCGCGGAGAACGTGGATGTCCTTTCTGCTGCATCAGAAGAGACCGCTTCTGCTGCCAATGAGATAAATGCCTCTGTAAGAGAGGTAGAGTCGAATGCCAGAGAATCGGCCAGGCTTTCAGAGAAGGTTTCGTCTGATGCCCAGGAGCTGGGGGTCAAGTCTATCGAGAAGACCATTGCGGGTATGAAGAAGATTAAGGATACAGTCGAGAAATCTGCCGCCGTAATAAACAGATTAGGAGAGAGGTCTGAGCATGCAGGCAAGATACTCACCGTTATAGATGAGGTAACGAAACAGACCAATCTTCTGGCCCTCAACGCCGCAATACTGGCTGCCCAGGCAGGAGAACATGGCAAAGGATTTGCTGTTGTAGCAGATGAGATCAAGAACCTGGCAGAAAGGACAGCCTCTTCCACAAAGGAGATCGCAGAATTGATTGAGAATGTTCAGTTAGAGGCCAAAGATGCTGTAGGTTCAATAAAAGATGGAGCAAGGTCAGTAGAGGAAGGGGTAAGGCTTTCCCTGGAGGCAGGGGAGGCTCTAAAAGAAATCCTAATGAGTTCCAGGAGATCTTCCGAAATGGGAAGGGAGATTGAGATGGCTACCGTCGAGCAGGCTAAGGGGATAAAACAGGTTACAGATTCGATACAAAAGATATCGGGCATGGTTAAACAGATATCACTCGCAACTACTGAGCAGATAAAGGGTTCCCGTCAGATAATGCAGGCTACAGAGAGGATGAGGGATATTACCCGGGATGTGAAGAATTCAACAGAAGAGCAGGCAAAAGGGAGCAAGCAGATAACAAAGGCGGTGGAAAATGTTACGGAAAGGGCCCAGCAGATAGTGAAGGCCATCAATGCGCAAAAGAAGGGGAGCGAGGTTGTAGTAAGGTTTATTGATGAGATGAGAGGCATATCTAAAGAGAGCGTCATATTGGTCTCGGAGATGAACCTTGCCGTAGATACCCTGACAAAGCAGGCTATCCTCTTAAAGGATGAGATGGGGAAGTTTAAGGTCTAAAAAAAGGATGATGCAGGGTACAGAGAAAAAAGAGAAGCAATATAAAAGGCAGTTAGTAAATTTCAGGATTAATAATAAGGATTATGCACTTGATATTATTAAAATAATAGAGATCATATCCTTCAAAGATGTGACGCCAATCCCAAAATTGCCCTCTTTTATTGAGGGGGTAGTTGAGCTGAGGGGGCTGGTTATTCCGGTAATAGATCTTAAAAAGAGGCTTGGACTTACATTGGCAGCAGGCGGAAGGCCCAATCATATCCTTATCGTAAAGATCCATGGTACGAAGATCGGTATTATTGTTGATGAGGTCAGGGAGGTTATCGGGGTAGAGGAGGGGTCTATCCAATCCCCGCCTGAAATACTTAAAGATGAAGTATCTGAATATCTGATGGGGATATGCAAATTCAGGGAGAAATTGGTTCTTATCCTGGATATAGAAAACCTTTTTACTCATGACGAAAAAAATGTTCTGGGTGAAATAAAAAAAGGTTAAGGTTAAGGTCGAGGCTAAGGTTGAGATTTCCTAAACCTTGACCTCAGCCTCAACCTTCTTAAATTAGGAGGGATTGATGATTCTTGTCTGCCCGGGATGTAAAAATAACTTTAGTATCGACGAGATAGGTCCGAATGACACAATAGAAAAGGTTTGTGGGCATTGCCATGCCTCGTTAAGGATTAAAACCAGGATAGAGGTGGACCTGATAGCGAAGGAAGAAGTCCGGCCTGTACCGCCTTCAGTCGAGACTGAAGATGCCCTCCTTCCGGATGAAAAAAAGGCGCTGGTTGCTGTAGAAGGTTCTGCTACAAGAGAGATCATTAAGGATGTGCTTGATGATTCCGGCGTTGAGATAATCGAATCCTCTACAGGAAGGGAGGCCCTTTTTATGTTGAAGAAGTTCAGGCCTGCCGTAGCAATTATCGATGTCGGACTTCCACAGATCTTCGGTTTCGAGGTTTGCGAGATAATCAAGAAGAGTCCTGTGTTAAACAGCACATCTGTCATCCTTGTGGCATCTATATATGACAACGCGAGGTACAAAAGGGCGCCTGAATCCCTCTATGGCGCCGATGATTATATTGAAAGACACCATATAAAGGATGATCTTTTTTTTAAAATAAAAAGACTTATTGGGATAAAGAAACGCGGCGAATCTGCAGTTACTGAGGAGAAGAGGGAGACCGTAGAGGAGGCAGTAGCCCCATTAAAAATAACCGAGGTCAGCGTCAACAAAAAGGCGTTGGAGCCTGCCGGCCAGATCGAAGAGGCCCCGCTTACCAGGTCAGTTGAGACTTCGATACCTCAGGCAAATATACAATCTGTGATCAGGGAACAGCCACTACTTCCTGGTGATCCGGACGAACATGAGGGAGCAAGGCGCCTTGCCAGGATCATCCTCTCTGATATAGCCCTCTATAATCAAAAAGTTGTAGATGAGGGGATACGGAACGATACATTTCATCAGGTCTTAAAGGATGACCTGGATGAGGGGAAGAGGTTGTTCGAAAAGAGGGTGTCAAAGGAGATAAGGGATGCCAGGGATTATTATGGGGAGGCGATCGAAGAGTTTATAAGAAAGAGAAAGAAGCTGTAGGGGCGACCCGCCGGGTCGCCCATTGAAAATGGGTTGCCCAAGAAAGGGCGATTCACCGAATCGCCCCTACATGGATATTTATGAAATACAACAAAGAAGAGATTGTGGCCGGCCTTAAGAGCGATAGCATAGAGATCAAGCTTGGTGCCCTTGCGTTCATAAGAGGGACAAAAGAGAAGGGTCTTGCCCCACATATAATTGAACTTCTCAGTGATAAGGAGTGGAGGGTGAGAGAATCTGCGGTGCTGACCATCCTGGATATAGGGGCAGACGAGGCCCTGATTAATGGGCTGGTCTCTCTGCTTGGGTCCGAGGATAATGCCGGAAACAGGAACTCAGCAATGGATGTCCTTGTCGGAATAGGCAAGGAAGCCGTTCTTCCCCTTATGTCGCGGATCCGGGATGCCGGCAGTGATGTCAGGAAATTCATAATAGATGTACTTGGTGATATAGGTGATAAGAGAAGCATAAAGATTGTAATAGCTGCCATTAAGGATGATAACGAGAATATAAAGATGTCCGCAATTGAGGCCCTGGGGAAGTTAAAGGACAAGAAAGGGACTGAGCCTCTCATTGAACTATTAAGATCTGATAATCAACTAATAGTATTCGCGGCAATAAAATCCCTTGAGCAGATAGGCGATTCCCGTGCCGTGGAGCCGATCATCAGTCTCCTGGGGAGGAGTTTTCTTGAAAGGGCTGCACTTGAGGCATTGGGAAAACTAGGGGATATACGCGCCTTGAATCCTACTGTGTCCGCCCTTCATACCGGATCAAAGAGGCTGAAAGATTCAGCAATAAAGACACTCGTTGAACTCCACAACCGGTCTTCTCACACCGGCGGGATCAGGATTACACATCGTGTAAATGAGATCTATAATAAGGAGATATACTTGCATCTCCTCTCAGCCCTTGGAGATGCTGATGAGGGGGTAAGGCTTGCTGCTATAAAGGTCTTTGGTTGGATAGGTGAATATAAGGCGGCAAAGGGGCTTGTCAGGTTTCTTGATACCGACCTGAAGGATGAGGCAATAAATACCCTCACGGTAATCGGCAGAAAGGCAGTCAGGCCTCTTCTTGAAGAGTTGCCCGGTTCAAATGCCAATATAAGGGAAGGGATTGCAAGGGTATTCGGTGAGATCGGGGACAGAAACTCCGTCCCTGCCCTAATAAACATGATACAGGATGAGAATGGTCATGTCAGGCAGCAGGCATCAGTATCCATTGGAAAGATAAAAGATAGATCCTGCTCAAGGCCCCTATTGGCCCTTCTTGGCGACCAATACCCTAATGTCCGGGATGCGGCAGTGGATGCAATATCAAAGATAAACGACAGGTCTGTAATCCCGCTGTTAATAGAACTTCTCGGGTCAACAGAATCGACAGTCAGATGTAATGCAATAAAGTTGCTTGGAAGGCTTGGTGCATCGGAGGCCATGGATAAACTCTCCTTTGCCTTAAAGGATGAGGATCAGAACATAAGGAAGACAGCAATCGAAGCTATAGGGCACTTGCAGGGGCCTGGCGTACAGAATGCACTTCTTTTGGCTATAAAAGATGAAACACCGGCTGTCAGGCTCCAGGCCATAGGGATAATTATCAAGAGGAGGGATTTGGATCTGATTGACCAGATTATACCATTAATATCTGATGGAGATATCTGGGTCAGGGCGGCAATAGCGAGAGGGTTAGGAGAAAGACTTGGCCGGGAGGCCGGGAGCCTGCTCCTTGACCTCATGCATGATAAGGTCGGCGTTGTTCAGATAGCAGCACTTGAGACAATTGCCAGGATTAAGGACAGGGAGGTCATTTCTGAGGTAAAAGGGATGCTTGAGAGCAGTGATCCCGATGTGGTAAAGGTAACAATTGCGACACTGGGTGAACTTGGCAACGCAGAGGTTGGTCCCACTATTATCCCATATCTCGATAACCCGGACTGGAGATTAAGGGTGGTTTCGGCCAAGACCCTTGGAAAGATAAGATATGGTCCTGCCATAGAAAGGCTAAAGACGATGGCGAAGGAGGATACAGATAACCTTGTTCGCCAATCAGCCCAATTTGCCGTGGAACAGATAACCCGCTGAAAGGATGTTGATGAATGAGGAGGCGAAAGACCTGGATCTCCCGGAAGACGTATTCCGCCTAATAAGGGACCTTTTTTGCCATCATTCCGGTATATACCTGGATGATGAACAGCGGGACTTTGTAAAGAGCAGGCTCAAGAGTTCTGTATTACGGCGCCAGTTTGATAATTTCAGGGACTACTATTTTTTCCTAAAGTATGACAGAAAGAAGGATGAGGAGATTGTAAACCTGATAGATGTATTAACTATCCATGAAACATACTTTTTTCGTGAGGAGGAAAAATTAAAGACCTTCTCAGAGGATCTGCTCCCGGAAATAGCAAAAAAAAATCATAATATTAAAACCCTGCGGATCTGGAGCGCCGGGTGTTCTACAGGGGAGGAACCCTATACAATATCAATGCTTTTAATGGAAGATCCGAGGTTTAAGGATTGGAATATAGAAATTGTTGCCACAGATATAAGCCAGAGGGTGGTGCAGTCAGCCCGCCGGGGTGTATATAAAAATACATCATTTAGAACTTCTGTCCCTAAATATCTAAAGTGTTTTGATAAGTATTTCCATAAAGAGTCTGATGGATATCGGATTGATGACAGCGTAAAGAAGATCGTCTCATTCTTCAGTCTGAATCTGCTGGACAAAAACAGGTTTTCATTTATAGGCCCTATGGACATAATTTTTTGCAGGAATGTAATAATCTATTTTGATATTAATGCAAAGAAGTATATAGCTGAGGCGTTCTACAAAAAACTCAGGGATTCCGGATTCCTTGTCCTGGGGCATTCAGAGTCGCTGGTTAGCATATCAACATCCTTTATGTTGCGTCTATTTGAGCATGATCTTGTTTATCAAAAGCCGGCGCCTGACAAGGTTTCTGTCATATCTCCGGAGGCTGTGAGCGGGGAGGCATCTTGAAGGAAAAGATCAGGGCTGTTGTTGTTGACGATTCTGCCTTTTACAGACAGGCAATAGTAGACATCTTAAGTCAGACTGCGGAGATTGAGGTAGTTAGGACTGCCCGTAATGGACTGGATGCTATAAGGGCAGTTTCAGATAGCTCACCGGATGTTATAACCCTCGACCTTGAGATGCCTGAGATGGATGGGTTTACATTCTTAAGGTGGCTGATGAATAACAGGCCAACCCCTGTTGTGATAATAAGCTCAAGGTCTGATGCCGGCATAGTCTTTAGGGCACTCGAGCTCGGTGCAGTAGACTTTTTTGAAAAACCGGCAAAAGGACCGCTATCCGGCGATGTAAAGGTAGTTTACGATCTCATCTTGAAGGTGAAGACAGCGGCCTCGATCCCCAAAGGCAAATTACTTCTTCACCAGGACAGGTCCGCCGCCCATTACGAAAAGCCCATCACCTTCTATACTGAAAAGAGGATCGTGAAAATTGTGGCAGTGGGCGCCTCTACAGGCGGCCCATCTGCAATTCGGGAGATAATCAGGGGGTTGCCAAGGGATCTGCCTGCGGCTATCGTTATCTCACAGCACATGCCGCCTGTATTTACCGGATATTTTGCGGAAAGACTGAATAGGCTTGGCGTACTTCCGGTAAAAGAGGCTTCCAATGGGGAGAGGATAGAGGGAGGCGTTGTATATATATCACCGGGCGGGATGCACTTCTTGTTAAAAAGGGACGAGAAGGAGAAGAAGGCTGTTACGGCTTCCCTCCTTAGTGTGAGGGCAGAAGACAAATATTCTCCCTCGGTGGACATACTTATGTCTTCCGCTGCTGAAGTATCCGGGCCTGGCACGATAGGAGTACTGCTTACTGGTATGGGGAATGATGGAAAGAAGGGAATCAGGAAGATAAAAGAGTCAGGAGGGAGGACCATTGCAGAATCAGAGTCAACAGCAATAGTCTTCGGCATGCCAAAAGAGGCAATATTGGATGGTTCTATTGACAAAATCCTCCCGATAAGCGAGATAGCCGGCGAGATTGTTGAGAGATGCAGAATTCCTTGAAACCGTTTTATAAATTATGTTATCATGCTTAAGTTTAAGGCGGGGGCAAAAAAATGGACAAAAATGAAAGTGATATAACACGTAAGGCCGAAGAATTCCTAAAGGTCTTCAGGAAGGGGGAGGAGTTTACACAGGAACTGTTAAAGGAGAATGAGAGGCTTAGATACAGGACAGTCCAGTTTGAAGATCAGGTTAAGGCCTTACAGAGGAGATCGGAGGGCCCGGAGATAGAGAACCTCAAGGATACAATATCTCATCTTGAGGAGGAGAAGACCGCCCTGATAAACAGATATAAGGCAGTAGAAGACGAAAATAAGGATTTTGCAGCCAGGTATCTTGAGGTTGAGGATGAGAACAATAACCTCGCAAATCTCTATGTTGCCAGTTATCAGCTCCACTCCACCCTTGATTTTACAGAGGTCTTAACGATAGTGGTGGAGATCATCATAAACCTTATCGGGACTGACGAGTTTGGTATTATGCTGATAGATGAAATGACAAACGAGCTTTCGTTTGTTGCATCAGAGGGGATAGACAGCATAAAGAACAAAAAGATAAAGATAGGTGATGGGATAATCGGGAATGTCGTAAAGACAGGTGAAAACTATTTTGAGGAAGATCTTGAGATCTTTCATCCGGCATCAGACCTGCACCCCATCGTTTGTATCCCCCTTAAGATAAAAGACTATATAATAGGGGTCATTGCTATATTCTCCCTGATGGAGCAGAAGAACAAGAAACTAACAAAGGTAGACTATGAGCTCCTTTCAATGCTTGCAGGACATGCCGCAACGGCCATATTCAGCTCAAAGCTCTATTCTCAGTCGGAAAGAAAGTTGTCAACTATTCAGGGGTTTATCGATCTACTAAGCAATAAGAATAAATAACGGTTATGGAGGGTTGATGGCGGCCTACAATTTGCTTATTGTTGAAGATTCCCCGACAATGCGTCAGTTGATCTCCTTCAGCCTAAAAAGGCTCAAGAATGTGAAGATAGTTGAGGCAACCAATGGAGTGGATGCCTTAAAGAAGTTGTCAGAAGAAAAATTCAGCCTGATAATCGCAGATATAAATATGCCGTTAATGGATGGCCTTAAACTGCTGAGTATAATCCGTAGTGACCCCATATATAATAATATCCCTGTAATAATAGTAACAACAGAGGGTGCTGAGGCAGACAGGGAAAAGGGTATCAAGCTTGGAGCCAATGCCTATCTCTCTAAGCCTATACAGACTACCGAATTGTTAAAGGTTGTCACCGGGCTTCTCAAGATAGAGAACTAATATCTGGAGCGTTGGATGAGATTTGGGATCCTGGTCTTTCCTGGTTCTAATTGTGATCACGACTGTCAATATGTCATAAAAGAGATATTCCGTCAGGAGGCAAGCCTTATCTGGCACAGGGATGCCTCGCTTGCGGGATTCGATGCGATAATAATTCCGGGCGGGTTCTCATACGGAGACTACCTGAGGACAGGGGCAATAGCCAGGTTTTCACCTGTAATGAGTGAGGTGAAAAGGTTTTCCCTGGATGGAGGGATCGTACTCGGAATATGTAATGGCTTTCAAATACTCCTTGAGGCCGGACTTCTTCCCGGTGCCATGTTAAGAAACAGGTCACTTAAGTTTATCTGCAGAGATGTTTATGTAAGGGTGGAGGATAATAAAACCCCTTTTACAAGATTTTTGAGAAAAGGGGATGTTCTGAAGATGCCGATTGCACATGCCGAGGGGAACTATTATGCAGACCCGGATACGCTTTTGAGACTGAAAGAAAGAGGGCAGATTATATTCAGATATGCGGACGAATCCGGAGGAATACTTGACTCTGCTAACCCGAACGGGGCGATGGATAATATTGCAGGCATCTGCAATAAGGAAAGGAATATCCTTGGTATGATGCCTCACCCTGAGAGATGCTCGGAGATGGCGTTGGGAAATGAGGACGGGAAAAGGATCTTCAGGTCGGTCATCGAAGCAGTAAGAGAGGGCGAATACCAAATAAAGTTCAAATGACAAAGATCAAAGTTCAAATTAATTTGACATTTGGATTTTGAAATTTAGGCTTAATATTTTAGGTTTGGATGGCTATCAGTAGAGAGATAATAGAAGCCCACGGTCTGACCGAAGAGGAATATAACTCTATCGTAAAGCTCCTTGGCAGAGAGCCGAATAAAACCGAGCTCGGCATCTTCTCCGTTATGTGGAGCGAGCATTGCAGCTACAAGAGTTCCGTTGTTCATCTTAAGAAATTTCCAACATCCGCCCCACATGTATTACAGGGACCCGGGGAGAATGCCGGTGTGATCGATATAGGAGACGGCCTGGCCGCTGTCTTTAAGATGGAGAGCCACAATCATCCCTCATTTATTGAGCCCTATCAGGGCGCTGCAACAGGAGCGGGAGGGATACTAAGGGATATATTTACCATGGGTGCCCGGCCTGTTGCGCTCCTCAATTCACTCAGGTTTGGTCCTCTGGATAAAACCTCTAATAAACATATATTCAGCGGCGTAGTTTCAGGTATTGCAGGATACGGGAATTGTATTGGTGTACCTACTGTCGGCGGAGAAATCTATTATAATGATATTTACAACTATAATCCGTTGGTAAATGTCCTCTGTCTCGGAATTGCCAAAAAGGACCGTATATTTAAGGGGAATGCCTCTGGGGTAGGGAATCCCGTGATCTACCTGGGCTCTAAGACAGGGAGAGACGGGATACATGGCGCCACTATGGCCTCCGAGGAGTTCGGGGATGGCCTCAAGGAAAAGAGGCCGACAGTACAGGTAGGCGACCCATTTACGGGTAAGCTTCTGATGGAGGCCTGCCTTGAATTGATGGAAAAAGATCTGATCCTGGGGATACAGGATATGGGTGCGGCAGGGCTCACATGTTCATCCTGCGAGATGGCAAGCAGGGGCGGGACAGGGATTGAAATCGAGATCTCCAGCGTCCCCCTCAGGGAAAAGGGGATGACACCATATGAGATAATGCTGTCTGAATCTCAGGAGCGGATGCTGCTTGTGGCAGACAAGGGAAAAGAGGAGGAGGTTATTTCTTTATGCAGGAGGTGGGGGATTGATGCATCTGTAGTTGGTATGGTTACGGGGGATGGGATGATGAGGGTGAAGGAAAAGGGCAAGATTGTTGCGGAGATCCCCTCCAGGGCACTGACCGATGACATACCAAGATATAACCGTGAAATGAGGGTCCCTTCCTATCTTGATATCATACAGTCGCTTGATATCAATCAGTTAAAAGAACCTACAGATTATAACGATGTCATGATAAGGATTCTTGCCTCTCCGAATCTTGCCAGCAAGGAGTGGGTATACAATCAGTATGACCATATGGTAAGGACTAATACTCTAGTCAGGCCTGGTTCAGACGCAGCCGTGATCAGGATTAAAGGGACTGACAAATCATTGGCCATTACAACCGATTGCAACAGCAGATATTGTCTTCTGAACCCCTATATGGGCGGACTCATAGCTGTAGCTGAGGCTGCCAGGAACCTGGCTGTTAGCGGGGCAAGACCGCTGGCTGTGACGGATTGTCTGAACTTTGGAAATCCGGAAAGACCCGAGGTGATGTGGCAGTTTGCCATGGCTATTGAGGGGATATCTGACGCCTGCAAGAGATTTAACATACCGGTTATCAGCGGTAATGTGAGTTTTTATAATGAGACAAAGGGGTTGGGGATCTATCCTACGCCTGTAATCGGGATGGTCGGACTTATAGACAGGCCTGAGTCTATCACTACCCAGTGGTTCAAGGATAAGGGTGATATAATAGTGTTGTTGGGTGAAACGCGTGAGGAGATCGGTGGTAGCGAATATCTCTGGGTAATCCACCAGATGGAGAGGGGAATACCTCCATATCTGGATATGGATAAAGAGGCTGGATTAAACAGATCTCTCCTTGATGCAATTAATGTGGGAACCATAAAGTCAGCCCACGATATCTCAGAGGGCGGACTCGGAATCGCCCTGGCAGAGGGATGTATATCGGGAAGCAGGCCTGCCATAGGGGCCTCGATATCCCTCGGGGAACATGGAGGATTGCGGCCGGATATGCTCCTCTTTAGCGAGTCCCAGTCAAGGGCCATTGTTACAGTCCGGAAAGGACACCTGGACGATTTAATGAGGATTGCAGACACAAACGGGATAGTTGCTGAAAGGATAGGTGTTGTCGGGGGGGGGAGACTCAGTATTGAGCTCCCCTCCAGGGGAACAGTAATAGACATAAAGGTAGATGAGATGAGAGAGGCATGGAGGGAAGCCATAGGCATCTATGTTCGATAAGTTTAAAGAGGAGTGCGGCGTATTTGGCATATATGGTCACCCTGAGGCGGCAAACCTGACCTATCTTGGTCTTTATGCCCTGCAGCACAGGGGGCAGGAATCTGCCGGGATAGTTTCATCAGACGGAAGTTCCTTCTTCTGCGAGAAGGGCATGGGGCTTGTCTCAGATATATTCTCAGAGGAGAGGCTTAAGAAGCTTCAGGGTTCAATGGCAATAGGCCACACCCGCTACTCCACAACAGGGGAATCTATCCTGAGCAATGTCCAGCCCATTCTGGTAAATTATGCCCTTGGCCGCATCTCACTTTCCCACAACGGGAATCTTATCAATGCAGGGATTCTAAGGGATGAACTTGAGGCTTACGGGGCTATATTCCAGTCCACAATAGACAGTGAAGTTATTGTCCACCTGATAGCCCATTCAAGAGAGAGCGGTCTCCTGCAGAGGGTAGTAGATGCCCTAAACAGGATCAGAGGGGCCTTCTCAATTATATTCCTTTCAGAATCAGGATTAATGGGCGTAAGAGATCCGCATGGCCTGCGTCCGTTATCCCTTGGAAGGATTAAGGATGGGTGGGTAATTGCCTCAGAGACATGCGCGTTCGATCTGATAGAGGCGGAATTTGTCAGGGATATAGAACCAGGTGAGCTTGTTGTAATTAATGAAAAGGGGCTGGAGTCTTACAGGCCATTTCCTCATGTGGAGCCGGCGCCATGCATCTTTGAGTATATATATTTTGCAAGACCTGACTCTATTATCTTTGGGCATGATGTATACAGCATCAGAAAGGCGCTCGGTAGGGAACTGGCTATTGAGTCACCTGTAAGGGCAGACATGGTGATCCCTGTGCCTGATTCAGGCGCGCCTGCCGCGCTCGGCTTTGCTGAAGGGTCGGGTATTCCTTATGAGATCGGGCTTATCAGGAACCACTATGTTGGGCGCACATTTATAGAACCTCAGCAGTCTATCCGTCATTTCGGCGTAAAAATAAAATTAAACCCTGTTGCCAATCTCCTCAAGGGGAAAAGGGTAGTTGTTGTGGATGATTCCCTTGTGAGGGGAACGACAAGCAGAAAGATCGTCAAGATGATAAAACATGCCGGTGCAAGAGAGGTACATATGAGGATAGCCTCTCCACCGATATCACATCCATGTTTTTACGGGATAGACACGCCCACCAGGAGAGAACTCATCGCATCCAGTCATTCTATCGACGAGGTAAGGCGATATATCACTGCTAGTAGCCTTGCCTATCTGAGCGTAGACGGCATGTTGAAGACAGTTCCGAAACCATCTGATAACTATTGTATTGCCTGTTTTAGCGGCAGATACCCTATACCGTTCAAGAGAGAGGAGATAAGCCAGCCGGGCCTATTTGAAGGCGTTTAGCCTATAACCACCCTGTTTCTCCCCTGTTTCTTTGCCTCATATAAGGAGATATCTGCTATCCTGATCAGGTCGTTTATGTTGTTTATCCTTATATCGGGAATGCTGGAGATTCCTATGCTGATAGTTACATGAAAAGAAGACCCGCTGGGAGAGGCAAACTGAAATCCCTCTATGCCCTTCCTGATCCTCTCTGCCATAATGAATGCCCCTTCCGGATCTGTTTGACAGAGAGACATAATAAATTCTTCCCCTCCGAATCTGGCCACAATGTCATGCACCCTGCTATTCACTTTTAGGATCTCTGATGTCTTCCTTAGTACCTCATCCCCCTTTTGGTGACCGTAAGTATCGTTTACTTTTTTGAAGTAATCCAGATCCAGGAGCATAAGAGAGGTGCAAAGGCTATATCTCTTTGAACGTGAAAATTCGCCATTCAGCCTCTCAAAAAAATGTCTTCTGTTGTAAAGTCCGGTCAGTGAATCGGTAATGGAAAGTTCTTCAAGCTTTTTATTGACCGCCTCAAGCTGTCTGTTCTTTTCTTCGAGCTGGTCTTTGAGGTCTTTCAGCCCGAGGAGATTATTGACCCTGGCAAGAAGTTCTCCTGGGTCGAAAGGTTTTGTTATATAATCATTTGCGCCTATCTCAAGGCCCTTTATCTTGTCAACCGAGTCCTTTTGTCCGGTCAGAAATATCACCGGAAGATCAAGATATCTTGGCTGGGCCCTTATTACGGATAGGAGTTTAAACCCGTCCAGTGTAGGCATCATCACATCAGAGATAACAAAGTCAAACTTCTCCTTCATGAGAAAATCAAGGGCCTTTGCACCATTATCCGCTTCAACTATCTTTGAGAAGATCCGCGCTTTTTCAAGTGTATCCAGGAGGGATTTCCTTATGGAGGGGGAGTCATCGACGATCAATAATTTCTTTTGTGCCATTTCGGGTATTTACCCCTGGTTGGTGCTGAGCGCAGAATCTAACTGCTGACACAACAAACCCTTTCAGGAAGCTCCGATAGCGGCCCAGCACGAGATACTGTAACACATGATGATGAACCGGTCAACACTCGCATAATCTATGGCTCTATTGCAACAAATAGGGGATTCGATCCTTGACAGGGAATCGCTTATAGTATTAATATATAAAGTAAGCAAAAAGGAGATGGTGCTCATTAGTTTTTCATCAACCTTCACTTTAAATAATGAACAGCCAGGAAGACATAGTGATTGAGGGAAAGAACAATTATGCGCCGAATGATATAAACAGGCCTGTTCCATCAGAAGATAACGCCGGCAACAAGAAGATCGGCAATGGCCTTTCAAATATTTTATCGCGTCTGCTCGATTTCTTCAGCTCGGTACTGCTCGCTATCAGCCTTTTCGTGTTATTGGCCGGCGCTTCAATAATCGGCACGATAATCCAACAAGGGGAAGATCCCAGTAAATATATCAGGGAATATGGCGAGAGGACATATTGGTGGTTTCATCTGTTCGGGCTTACAGATCTGTACCATAATTGGTGGTTTACATCCCTTCTTGTCCTTTTATGTGTTAATTCCCTGGCATGTGTTTACAAGAGATTTCCTGCAACCTGGAGATCGATAATAAACGAAAAGAGGGACTTTAGCCTTAAGTTTGTTCAGAACCTAAAAAACCATACACAGGTTACATGCAATAAAAGTAGTGCAGAGACCGGAAGAGAAATTGCTTCCCTCCTGAGCCATAAGAGATACAAGGTTACGGTCAAGGAGTCAGGGGACGGGATATATTTATTTGCTACAAAAGGGGTCTGGGGTAGGGTAGGGGCACACCTTGCCCATATAAGCATAATGATTATCCTTCTTGGCGCCCTTATCGGAGGAAAGCTTGGGTACAGGAATTTCGGGGTAATCCTTGAGGGGGAGCAGGTATTTATACCTGAGGGTAAATTCTTTCTCAGGCTGGATAAGTTCTGGATCGATTATTATGAAAATGGCGCAGTAAAAGATTTCTATAGCAAGTTAACCATAATTGACAATGGCAAAGAAGTGTTGACAAAGGATATCCAGGTAAATGATCCCCTGGCGTATAAAGGGATCTGGTTTTATCAGGCAAGTTATGGTGATGCTTTTGACAGGATAGACAGGGCAAGGGTGGCTATAAAGGAAAAAAAGACGGATAAGGTTGTCGGCGATCTTGTGCTCGACTGGCAGAAGGAATACAAGGTGCCGGATCTTAATATGAGCCTCAGGATGGTAAGTTTTGTATCAGACTTTGCCTACAACAAGGAGAAGAGTGAGGTCTATACAAAGAGCGTAGAGCATAATAACCCGGCTGTGAGGGTCGAGATAAGCAATGGCGACGGTTCGGTCTTTACACCATGGCTCTTTTACAACTATCCCGATCTCTATGATATGAAGGAGTCCAAATATAAATTTGAGCTCCTGGGATACCTACCCCACAAGTATACCGGGCTTCAGGTGGCAAAAGACCCGGGCGTAAATATCGTCTGGGTGGGATCAGGGCTCCTTATGTCCGGTCTGCTCCTATCGCTTTTTGTATTCCATAAAAGGATTTGGGTAAAGGTGCACGGCGATGGCGCCAGGGCAGCAATAGATATAGGTGGGAATACAAATAAGAACCACCTGGACTTTGAAAGGGAATATGGGAAGCTGATTAATAATATAAAGGAACAGTCAAAGGAACATAAAGAGAAATAATTATGATATTAGGAGGAGAAGATGAATTCATTCTTCCTGTTTGATATAACATTTTGGCTATATTTTATTGCGGCCATCCTTTATATCGTCTATATGGTGACGAATAGGGTAGGGGAGCTTGTCCCTGCAGGTCATCCTGATGGAGGCAGTCTCAGGTCAAAGGCTGTAGGTCAGATTGCCACTATATTGACTGCAAGCGGGTGGGTGGCCAATACATTTGCCCTTGTTGCGAGGGCATTGGAGGCTAAGCATGCCCCGTATGCAAATCTGTTTGAGTCGATGATGCTGATGGCATGGGGTATTATTATAGGTTATCTTATTTTGGAATATATATACAAGATAAAGATAATAGGCGTCTTTGTCGTCTCTCTGGGTTTTCTTACAATTGCAATTGCATCTCTCCTTCCTTTCAGGTATCAGACCGTGGAACCCCTGAACCCTGCCCTTCAGAGCAACTGGCTTTTGATCCATGTCCTTGTTACCTTTTTGGGGTATGCGGCATTTGCAATCGCCTTTGGGCTCAGCATTATGTACCTGCTTAAAGAGAGGGCTGAGAAAAAAGGCCTTAAATATTCGTTTTTTATGAGATTTCCGGATTGTATAAGACTTGATGAGCTTAGCTATAAGTCCATAGCGTTCGGGTTCCCATTCCTGACCTTTGGTATAATCTCAGGGGCGATATGGGCCAATTATGCATGGGGCGGATATTGGAGCTGGGACCCAAAAGAGACATGGTCTCTCATAGTCTGGTTTATCTATGCCGCCTATCTGCATGCAAGGATGACAAGGGGGTGGCGCGGAAGAAGGACTGCGATCTTTTCTGTAGTAGGTTTTATCTCTGTAATCTTCCTATATTGGGGGGTAAGTTTTATCTTGCCTGGGCTACATGCGTACGCATAAGAAAGATAATTATCAGCCGACGGTAATCGTCCTAAGTCTTGTCTTGATCGCGTCTGTCCTGGGGATGGTCTGGATGCAAAGCGAGAAGTATAAGCCGGTTGTTGTTGATGAAGTGGCACCTGACTTTAGTCTTTATGATCTTGATGGCAGGGCAGTAAAATTATCTGATTTTCGAGGAAAGGTGGTCTTCGTGAACTTCTGGGCCACATGGTGTAAACCTTGCAAGGAGGAGATGCCATCAATGGAGGAGCTCTATCAGATCTTAAAAGATAAGGATTTTCACATGCTTGCTGTAAGTATTGACAAGAAGCAATCAGATATAAAACCCTTTAAGGAAGAACTCAAGCTTAACTTCCCGATACTTCATGACAACCGATGGGGATCTGTTGACAGGAGGTATAAGTTAACCGGCGTTCCTGAGACGTATATCATTGATCAGAAGGGTATACTGGCTGAAAAAGTTATCGGACCGCGGGACTGGACAAAGACCGATAATGTTAAGATGATACTGGATTTGCTGCAGAATGGTCCAAGGGCCAGATATAAGACCTCGTGATAAAAAGTTTTGCTATGAAGCATTCGTATCTTAAAGAGAAACAAGAAATAATGAAAATAACCCCCTCTCACCCCCCTTTAACAAAGGGGGGATGGGGGGATTTTCAGGTGAAATTAACCAAATTATTTATCGTGCTGGCGCTGTTAATCTTTGTTTCATGTGAGCGGCAGACTGAATCCGGCGCCACTTCAAAGGACGGAGTGAAGAGCGGGCTGGATATATCTGTTGTAGAGGCGCCAAGGATCGGTTTTAAGGCCCCTAATTTTACATTGAAAGATCTAAATGGAAGAACAGTTTCATTGGCAGCCCTGCGCGGAAGGGTTGTGATGATTAATTTCTGGGCAACATGGTGTGGGCCCTGCAAGGTCGAGATGCCTTCTATGAACAGCCTCTATAAAGATTTAAAGGGATCGGGTTTCGAGCTATTGGCTATCTCGTCGGATGTCCAGGGCGAGAAGGTTGTAAGGCCATTT
>JACRHA010000065.1 GCA_016234185.1 Nitrospirota bacterium | reverse complement strand
ATGGCAAAGAGGTTTGATACCTTCAGCCAGGATGCAACGAATCAGATAAATACCCTTACCAAGGGCATATCCGATATCTCAAAATCCCTTGATACCCTGGGCACCAAATTCTCGGCAAAGATAGATGATGAGGAGAAGAGGATTAGTAATATGGAGAAGGTTTTTGTAAAGACCGGCAAATTAAAAGAAGGTTCACCGGCAGAAGGAAATCAGGCCAAGGTCCCGGCTGATCAGGGGAAAAAGGGAGACAGGAAAGAAAAGGATGTTGATGATGGTTCGAGGGAGGCCTATGACCAGGTCTTTGAGGAGTTCAAGAAGGGGAACCTCGATTCTGCCATTTTGGGTTTCCAGGGCTTTATCAAGAGATTTCCTGATTCTGATCTTCTACCGAATGCCCAATACTGGACAGGGGAGTGTTACTATGCCAAGAAGGACTTTAAGTCGGCAATAGAGGCATTTGAAAAGGTAATATCAGGATATCCCAAGAGTGATAAGGTTGCAGGGGCATTGCTTAAAAAGGGCTATTCCTATAATGAATTGATGGATAAGAAGAATGCCGAGAACCTCTTAAAAAGGGTTATGGAGGAGTATCCAAACTCCAAGGAGGCCCAGCTGGCAAGGAATAAGCTGTCGGAGTTAAGATAATTAACCGGTATGAGGAGGTTATTGATGGTATCTATATTTAGATTGAGAAATATCATCCGATTTATCCTCCCTGTGACATTGGTCCTGTTTATGCTCCCGTTCTCCAGCTGTTCCAGGATGGCATGGACCTTAGGCGGGACGAAGAAGATAGACGAGGAGAGGGTGACCCAGATGCCGGGTGAGAAGGAACCTGGAAATCCTCAGGAGGAAGAGGACTTAAGGAATGACGCCGATAAGACTGCCGGAGAGGGTTCGATTAACGGGGGCGCCGCCGACACGTTCAGGAGAACCGACCTGCAGGCGGCCAGGACCGACTTAAAGAAGGAATACGGCATAGAGGATATATATTTTGATTTTGACAAATACTTAATAAAGGAAGATTATGTTGAAATTATAAAGAAGGACGCCGAGTGGCTCTCCTCCAACCCGAATACGAAGGTTCTGATTGAAGGGTTGGCTGATGACAGGGGCACTACAGAATATAATCTGGCCCTTGGCGAGAGGAGGGCCCAGTCTGTGAAAAAGCATCTGATTGCCCTTGGGGTAGAACCATTCAGAATAAATACAATAAGTTACGGTGAAGAGAAACCTGTGTGCAAAGAACATACCGAGGAGTGTTGGTGGAAAAACAGAAAGGCGCATTTTGCAATAAACCGGTAAATCTTTTAATCCTTCTCCTCATTTTCTGGTTTGCAGGCTGTGCCACGCAGGCTGACATGATTGACCTGCAGAAGGATATGGAAGATATTAAAAAAGGCGATCCGGCATTGCGCCAGCAATTAAAAGAAATGGATAAGACCCTTAAGGAGAAAATGGCGAATCTTCAGAAGACCCAGGTAGACCTCATTTCAAAGATTGAACGTCTTAATTCCGACCTTGAGGCGATCCGTGGCAGGCTGGATGAAGATGAACACAGGATGTCAGAGGCAGTAAAGAAGATTGATGACCAGGTTTACAGGACAAAGGACCTTTTTACAAGGATGGAGATCCTTGAGGGGAGGTTGCTTAAAGGGTCAAACACACCTTTTAGAGATAAAGGTGTGTTGCCTGACGACGGAAAGAGGTCTGGAACCGGAAGCGAGACTGATCAGAGAAAGGCAGGATCAGGGACGGGTGAGAAGGGCGGTGCAAATCCAAGCGAGGTATATAGTCAGGCCTACAGCGATTATGTAAAGGGAAACTATGACCTGGCCATTATGGGTTTTCAAAATTATATAGTCCAGTTCCCGAATGCAAATCAGGTTCAGGATGCCTATTACTGGGTGGGAGAGTCTTTTTATGGCAAAGGGGAATACCAGAAGGCGATCGATGCCTTTGAGAGGTTTGTGAAGAGATATCCCAGAAGCGATAAGTTAGTTGCTGCCTTACTGAAAGAGGGATATGCCCATAATGAACTGGGTGACAAGGCGAACTCAAAGCAATTCTTAAGGCGGGTAATCGAGGAGTTCTCTCTTTCGGAGGAGGCGAAGCTGGCCAAGGCCAAGCTTTCCGAGATAAAATAGCTTAGAAAAAGCTCAAATGACAAAGCTCAAAGTTCAAATTAGGGAAAAGACAATGTCAAAGCTCAAATCTTAAAAATTTGTCATTTGGATTTTGTCATTTGGATTTGCCTTGCTCAAATATTTGGAATTTGGGTTTTGACATTTGGTTTTGCAATTTTGAATTATGGTAAGGGGATATTAAGGTGTCATCTGGCAAGAAACCGGTCATAATCCTGACAGGCCCTACCTCTGTGGGCAAGTCAAAGATCGCCCTCTATCTGGCAAGGCAACTTTCTGCAGATATAATCAGCGCAGACTCGAGGCAGATTTACAGGGGGATGGATATTGGCACTGCCAAACCGGCAATGGAGGAGATGAAGGAGATCAGGCATCATATGGTTGATATTGTTGATCCTGATGAGCGGTTCAGTGCGGGGAGATATAAAGATATGGTATCATCCATAATCTCCGGGATGCACGAAGACGGTATGATGCCATTTATAGTCGGTGGAACCGGTCTCTATATAAAGGCGGTTGTTTATGGGTTGTGGGAAGGACCATCTGCAGACTGGGATCTTAGGAGGAGATATAGAGATATGGAATCATCAAATGGCGAAGGATATCTTTATGGTAAGCTCAGCCTCCTTGACCCGGAATCAGCAAGAAGTATCCATCCAAAGGATATTGCAAAGATAATCAGGGCCATGGAGGTCTTTTATAAAACAGGAAGGCCTTTGGCATCATTTCATCGTTCGCACTCTTTTTCCGGCAACAGGTATGAACCTGTTATAATTGGACTCCGGAGGGAGAGGGAAGACCTATACAGGCGCATAGGACGCAGGACAGAGAGGATGATTGAAGAGGGCCTCATCGACGAGGTAAGGGCGCTTCTGGATAAGGGGTACGGCGAAGATTTAGGCGCTATGAAAGGGCTCGGATATAAACAGATATTAGACTATCTTGGGGGAAGGTGTACGATTGATGAGGCTATAGGTCTTATAAAAAGGGATACCAGGAGATATGCAAAGAGACAATTTACCTGGTTTAACAGGGACAGGTCGATTCGATGGATAGATATTGATGAGGGGGAGGCGGAATCGGTTACCTTTGAAAAGATTATGGAGTTATTAGCCGGCATGGTAGACATAGGATACATTAAAGAAAGGAGCAGAAGGTGAATAAGGCCAATATCAACCTTCAGGATATGTTCTTAAACTACGTGAGGCGCGAAAAGGTCCCTGTGACGGTCAACCTCATTAACGGGACAAAGATTACGGGGACAATAAAAGGATTTGACAATTTTGTCATATTCCTGAAACACTCCGGAGAAGAGCTGATCTATAAGCACGCCATTTCTACTATACTGCCCCAGGTAGAGACAGGGCAGTTCAGGGATGTTATAAATAAGGACTAGTGCTTAATTGCAATAATAACTGTAGACAAAAAAGATGTCATCCCCGAATGTTCTTATCGGGGATATGGTTTCAAAAACCAGATTCCCGATTAAACCCTCGAGAATGACAAACGTATCATGGAGGTTAGAGAGATTATGGCTGAGGCAGAGATAGGAATAATAGGGGGTAGCGGACTTTATGGGATGGAGGGTCTTACACATATTGAGGAGAGGAGTATCCGGACGCCCTTCGGTAACCCCTCAGACAGCTTTATTATCGGGAGCTTAAACGGGAGGAAGGCTGCCTTTCTGGCAAGGCATGGAAGGGGCCATAGGATATCCCCATCGGAGATTAATTTCAGGGCCAATATTTATGCAATGAAAGAACTGGGAGTCGAACGGATAATCTCGGTCTCTGCGGTCGGGAGCATGAGGGAGAAGATAAAGCCTGGTGATATGGTTATTCCTGATCAGTTTTTTGATCACACAAAGAAGCGTATCAGCACCTTTTTTGGAGAAGGAGTTGTTGCGCACGTCTCCTTTGCTGATCCTGTATGTCCTGAACTTGCGGACCTGCTGTTTCAGGAGGGGAAGCGGGCAGGGGCTGTTATGCACAAGGGAGGTACATACCTCTGCATAGAGGGCCCTCAATTTTCCACAAGGGGGGAATCCAATATATACCGGGGGTGGCAGGTTGATGTCATAGGCATGACCAATGTTACAGAGGCGAAATTGGCCAGGGAGGCGGAGATATGCTACTCAACCCTTGCTATGGCCACGGACTATGATTGCTGGCATACCACGGAGGAGGCTGTCTCTGCGGAGGCCGTAATCAAGATCCTGATGAAGAATGTTGAGGCCTCAAAAAATATCATCAGGGGGGCGATATGCGGCATCCCGAAAGACAGAAACTGTCCGTGCAGGGATGCCCTTAGGGACTCAATTATGACAAAGGAAGAACTTATTTCTGAAGAGGTAAAGGAGAGATTAAAACCGATACTAAGGAGGTATCTTAAATGAGGAATATTATAGCCCTCTCCCTTCTGATCCTTTTAGTTTCCTGCGCCACAATCCCTCCGCCTGAGCCTTCTGTTGAAAACAGGATATCGGATATATATCTGTCCAGGAATTTTCACCCCAAACTACTCGAGACAGACGGCATAGCGGTCCTTCCCATGCCGGTCAAAAAAGCCCCTGAAGGGATCAGGAACAATGCCATATTTGAGATTCAGCAGGCCCTTCAGGTATATTTCCCCAAGGCGAGGATAGTAAAAAAAGATGATATAGCGACAAGCATGAAGAATGCCGGGATGGACCGTGAATTAAGCCTTCTGGTCAAGGACTTGAGCGAGAATAAGACCCCTGATAGATCCCTCCTTATGAAGATAGGAGAGATAGGAAGGGTAAGATTCCTCCTCTATGCAGAGATAAAGTCATATGATAAAAATAGCACCAATTCAGAGGTCATCAAAGAGGTGGTGATGGAGGCGGAGATCCTGGATATCAGATGCGCGGATCTGGCATGGAAAGGGGCCGGCAGCACAAGGGTTGTTGAGGACAAGGGTATTGATAAGATCAGGATGGAGGAGATCTTTGTTAACGCCACAAAAAACCTTGTTTCCTCAATGCCGGTAGGGAGCAAGGCGGGAAATATAGAGGATGTGAAGGGGTGTGCTTAATAATTTAGTACGGAGATAGGCTATGGGAGTGTTAGTTGTCGGTTCTGTTGGGCTCGATTCTGTCAGGACCCCCTTCGGGGAAGTTGAAGAGGTACTGGGAGGTTCGGCAACATACTTTGCTGTATCTGCCGGCTATTTTACAGATGTTAATATGGTGGCTGTTGTCGGAGAGGATTTTCCATCGGGGCACATCTCTTTTCTCAAAGAAAAGGGCATTAACCTTGATGGACTTGAAAGAAGCGGGGGAAAGACCTTCCGGTGGAGAGGAGAATACGGATATCAGTTAAATGAAGCGAGGACAATAGAAACCCGGTTAAATGTCTTTGAGCAATTCAGGCCAAAGATCCCGGAATCTTATAAAAATGCTGATCTGGTATTTCTGGCCAATATAGATCCGGAGCTTCAACTTGATGTTTTGCATCAAGTAAAGGGGGCGAAGATTATCGCTGCTGATACAATGAATTTCTGGATAGAGGGGAAGAGGGAAGCCCTGATGAGGACATTAAAGGAGGTCGATATCCTTATCATCAATGACGGGGAGGCCAGAGAACTTGCCGGCGAGGCCAATCTTGTCAAGGCAGCCAAGACCATACTCTCCTTTGGCCCGGATATACTGATAATCAAGAGGGGTGAGTATGGGGCGCTTATGTTCAATGAGAAGGCGATATTTTCCGCACCTGCCTATCCCCTTGAGAATCTTTTTGATCCGACGGGTGCAGGTGATTGCTTTGCAGGCGGATTTATAGGGTATCTTGCGAGCAATATGAACCTTGGTGAACAGTCTATCCGCCAGGGGGTGATACTGGGCAGCGTCATGGCCTCCTTCAATGTGGAATCCTTCAGTCTTGAGAGGTTGAAGTCGCTTGATTACAAAGAGATAGAGCAGAGGTACAGGGAGATTAAAAGACTTACATTCTTTGAGGATATATAATGGAGCAATTGTTTAGACTAATTGCGCTTTTTACAGTCCTGGGCGTTATCATCACAGGGTGCGCCACAAATCCGTTGATCCTGAAGGAATCGGACGCCTATTATAAAGAGGGTCTTTCATACCTTACTAATGACCCGCAGAGGGCGTTTGTCGCATTTCAGAGGGCCATTCAGATAAACCCTAAGAACAGGGAAGCCCATTATGCCCTTGGACATATATATTTTATGCAGGACAGGAATGATAAGGCGAAAGAGGAATTTAAGACGGTCCTCTGGATTAATCCAGGTGATTCAGAGACACACAACTATCTGGGCAAGGTCTATGAGAGGGAAGGCAAATGGGATGAGGCGGTAAATGAATTTAGATTGGCGTTAAATAACCCGCTCTATTCAACGCCTGATATCCCCCATTATAACCTCGGTGTGGTCCTTTTTAAGAAGGGAGACCCTGAAGGGTCGCTAAGAGAGCTTACTGAGGCAGTGAAGATCAATCCAAACCATGGATATGCCCACTATGAGATGGGGCAGGTATATCTTAAGTTAGAGAAGGCAAAAGAGGCCATAGGCGCCTATCAGTCTGCAATCCGTCTATTCCCTGATTATCCGGAGGCCCATTATAATCTTGCTAAAGCATACATGAAGGATGGGATGAAGCCCCAGGCAAAGGCTGAGTTTGAGACGGTAATCAAGCTTGCCCCCGGTAGTGAGATGGCATCCGATTCAAGCAGATACATAGCCAGGATCATAAAGTGAGATGGATAACATAGATAACATAGGAGAATACCTTAAGAAGATAAGAGGGGAAAAGGGGATTTCCCTTGAAGACCTTTCATCAAAGACACGTATAAATATCAAATGTCTAAAGGCCCTTGAAGAGAATGATTTTGCACGAATACCTGTTAAGGTGTTTGCAAGGGGTTTTTTGAGGGCATATGCCAGGGCGCTTGCCCTTGATGAAAAGGAGATATTGACATTGTTTGATAATTCTTCAAGGGAATATTACGAGAATAAGTCGGCTAATGAATGGCTGAAAGAAAAGAAGGAGATCCAGGTCGAGAAGGATACCAAAAAGAATAGCTTTATTCTGAGCCTTGTTGCCGGCGGTTTTCTTCTTATACTAATAATGTTCATCATATTCCATAGCATTGGCAGCAGACGGGGGGATCAGTCTGTTGACAGCAGCCTTGAAGAGGTTATAATCCCGCCGTCTCCACCGGTTAAAGAGAGCGGGTCTTTGGTGCAGGAAGAGAGGATCTCTGACGATATCCAGGCAGAGGGACCCCAGGTAAAAGTCCCTCCCAGGGAGATGCTCCTCGAAGTCGAGGCCACAGAGGATACATGGGTCTCCGCAAAGATAGATGACGGCATTATAAAGGAGGCGCTCCTTAAGCCGGGGGATAAGGTGGTCTGGAAGGCATCTAATAAATTCCTCCTGACCCTTGGAAATGCCGGAGGTGTTAATCTGAAGTGGAACGGCAAGCCACTGGAGCCGCTAGGGCCCAGGGGAAGAGTCATCAGGAACTATCCCCTCCAAAGGGAGTAGGTAGGATGATACCAATTTGCCTTCATTCGGCTACCTTCGTTGGCTTCGTCGTCGGCTCCTCAACGTACAAACCGTACGCCTACGTCGCCTCCTCCTCGCCGCCTTGGTATCCTGTTGAATGCGAATTGGTATGAGATGTCGAAACCCCTCCTTCAGGACCAGATCCTCTAAGGTCTCAGGCAGGTTCTCATCCTCCCTCAGGACTGTCAGGAAAAGGATTGCCCGTCATAAACCTGAGATAGGGATAATATTGGGTTCCGGCCTTGGGCTATCAGAAGCATCCCTGGCAGATGCCATCAGTATTCCCTATACAGATATAGAGGGCTTCCCGGTCAAGAGGAAAGGGCATGATGGAAGCCTCCTTGTAGGATCTCTTGGAAACAGGGGGTTGGCAATCCTCCAGAGGAGGTTTCACCTGTATGAAGGTTATGATGTTACTGATCTTGCATATCCCGTCAAGCTCCTCCATGGGCTTGGGATCCATGTCCTGATCGTTACCAATGCAGCAGGCGGGATAAAAAAGTCTCTTTCTCCCGGTGATTTTATGGCTATAACAGATCATATAAATCTTACGGGAGAGGATCCATTGATCGGATTTGAGGGTGGAAGGTCAACGATGTCACCATTTGTGGATATGACCTTTACATATGATCCTGATCTTATAAGACTTGCCAGGTCTGTGGGAAGGAAGACCGGGATAAGGGTTGCAGATGGGGTCCTTGCTGCTGTAAAGGGTCCGTCCTATGAGACACCGGCTGAGATCAGGATGCTGAAGGGATTAGGGGCGGATGCGGTATGTATGTCTACCGTCCATGAGGTGATAATGGCGAGGTATCTTGGGATGAAGGTATTGGGGTTATCGCTAATAACAAATTACGCTGCCGGCATCTTGCAGGAAAGGCTTACCCACCAATCTATCCTTGAGGCGGCAGGGAAAAACAGGGAGAGGTTTGAAAGATTAATTACAGGTATAGTCAACGAGATCCCGGTCTAGCTGCGCTTGAAGTGCCGCAATGGTCTGCTGTCAGTAAGAAGATCCCTTCCTCATTATCTGGCCGAATTTCTTATATTGCTCATCTGATAAGAGCTTTCCGACATCCAGTTCCAGTATTATAACATTCTTGAGCATGCTCGTTCTTATGGCCCCTATCTCTTCTGCCTTCTTGTATATCTTTTCCTGGTCTATAGCAGGCTTATCCTTGTGGGTGAGCTCATTTAGCTCGATAAAGGCAGATTCCATCTCAGCCCTTAGCCTTATTTCCTCTTTATGATATCTTGTCCTGAGTTCAGCGAACTTCTTTAGCTGGTCATCTGTCAGGCCTAACTTATCAGCATATAATTCTATATTATGGAGGGGATCCATGAAATAGGGGGTATATCCAGTATCCCTTGCAGTCCCCCTGTAGTGGTGTCCGCATCCGTATACACCCAGCGTGACAGAGACCAAAAAGATAAGGGAAATAACTAAGCCAGACCCTGTTCTTTTCATTTGACTACCCCCTCTCTTGATAACCCCTTTTCTTATATGTATACTAGATCGAACCTTGGCATGTCAAGATCAACAAGGCCCTGTGCCGGCGTAGCTCAGGGGCAGAGCAGCTGATTCGTAATCAGCTGGCCGGAGGTTCGATTCCTCCCGCCGGCTCCAGTTGTAGAAAGTTTTAGATTTGACTATTTTAGGATGTAGGTTTTTAATGGGACTGTTGTGCTAGTGCTTACTTGCATAAGTTTAGGTTCCGTTATTCCCGCATGTTTTAAGTTTACCCCTGAGGAGGCAGGGGCAGGAATGACAAACATAATACGCTAATTTATGCAATTAAACACTAGTTGCTGTTGTGTACCTGCAATTCAGACAGTAGGAACAAAATTTTATCAGCATTACCCATCCCCGTGGTAATTTTCTATAGCGGACGTATTTAAACTGCCTACGGACAGCCCTTTGTTAAAAGTTGCCCGGTTGAGAGGCACAGCACCTGGGAAAAAAGATAGTCATATCCTATAACTTCTTCAGCGGGTAAGGCGATCTATGTCTTTGGGTTCTTATCTTTAGTCACTGGAAAAAGTAAAGTCATGGTGGACGAGGATTCTTGAGTTGATTGGCCAAACTGCGGCGGAGTCT
>JACRHA010000064.1 GCA_016234185.1 Nitrospirota bacterium | reverse complement strand
TGTGCTCGTTGCGTAGGATAGGTGGGAGACTTCGAAGTCCTGGTCTCGGCCAGGATGGAGTCAACGGTGAAATACCACCCTTCGTGTACGAAGATTCTAACCGGGATCCGTAATCCGGACTCGGGACCGTGGTAGACGGGCAGTTTGACTGGGGCGGTCCCCTCCCAAAGAGTAACGGAGGGGCCCAAAGGTGCGTTCAGCACGGTTGGCAATCGTGCGTCGAGTGCAAGGGCATAAACGCGCTTAACTGCGAGAGAAAAACCTCAAGCAGGTACGAAAGTAGGGCTTAGTGATCCGGCGGTGCAGTGTGGAATGGCCGTCGCTCAACTGATAAAAGGTACCCCGGGGATAACAGGCTGATCTCCCCCAAGCGTCCATAGCGACGGGGAGGTTTGGCACCTCGATGTCGACTCATCGCATCCTGGAGCTGCAATAGGTTCCAAGGGTTCGGCTGTTCGCCGATTAAAGCGGTACGTGAGTTGGGTTTAGACCGACGTGAGTCAGGTCGGTCCCTATCTGCTGTGGGCGTAGGATCCTTGCGGAGAAACAACCCTAGTACGAGAGGATTAGGTTGTACGCACCCCTGGTGTTCCAGTTGTGCCGCTAGGCACACCGCTGGGTAGCTATGTCCGGACCGGATAAACGCTGAAAGCATCTAAGCGCGAAGCCTCCTCCAAGATCAGGAATCCCTTTGAGACTCCTGGTAGACTACCAGGTTGATAGGCTGGGTGTGTAAGCGCTGTAAGGCGTTAAGCTAACCAGTACTAATAGGCCGTGAGGCTTGACCATTATAATTTGCTTCTGAGAGATTGAGCATTATAGTAGATACCCAGCGAGCAAAGCGAGCGTTGAGGGGGAGGAGACGATCATCTGTGGGGGCCCGTGCGGTGCAGTTGCTCCTCCATGCCCCCACACCCCGCGCTTGCACCGGCCAAGCCGGATGCTCGCTTCGGCTTTGCCGGTGGAGGGGGCGACGCAAGCCCCTGTGAATAGAGTTTCCCGGTGGCTATACCGGAGGGGAAACACCCGTTCCCATTCCGAACACGGAAGTAAAGCCCTCCAGGGCCGATGATACTGCAGCTGTGAGGCTGTGGGAAAGTAGGACGTTGCCGGGATTAGAATATGTGGCCTATGCTATCATGAATATGATAGCATAGGCCCTCTTATTTTTTACGAGGTTTGAGCAGTGGAGGATTCCGAAAAAAAAAGACTTGAGGATAATGACAGGAGGTATGTATGGCATCCTTTTACTCAGATGAAGGAGTGGGAAGCTGCAACTCCATTAATCATTGAAGAGGGTTCCGGCACATACCTGACAGATATATATGGCAGAAGGTATCTTGATGGGGTATCGTCATTATGGGTTAATATCCATGGTCACAGGAAGAAGGAGCTGGATGAGGCCTTAATCTCCCAGATCAAAAAGATATCCCACTCTACTCTTTTAGGATTATCTAATGTACCATCCATTAAGCTGGCAGGCATGCTTGCAGAAAGGGCCCCTTCAGGTCTTGTTAGGGTATTTTATTCAGATAATGGTTCTACAGGGATTGAGATAGCAGTTAAGATCGGGTTCCAATTCTGGCAACAACACCCAGGTGGGCATAAGGGCAAGACAAAATTTATCTCCCTGGTTAACGCCTATCATGGAGATACCATCGGATCGGTCAGTCTTGGCGGAATAGATCTGTTTCATAGCTTATTTAAGCCTCTTTTATTTAATTCTCTTAAGGTATCCTCACCGTATTGTTACAGGTGCCACCTGGACTTAAACTATCCGTCATGTTTCATGGCGTGCCTTGATGGGATTGAGCAGATAATGAAAAAACATAGCGATGAGACTGCCGCATTTGTGATCGAACCTCTTGTCCAGGCTGCAGCGGGAATGATTGTCTCTCCCCCAGGGTTTTTAAAAAAGGTGAGGGATCTTTGCACAAGGTACAATATATTGATGATAGCTGATGAAGTTGCAACAGGGTTTGGCAGAACAGGTTGCATGTTTGCCTGCGAACACGAGAATGTCTCTCCGGATTTAATGGTTATTTCAAAGGGATTAACAGGTGGATATCTACCCCTTGCTGCCACGCTTACTACAAAAGATGTATATGATGTGTTTTTAGGTGAATATGATGAATTTAAGACCTTCTTCCATGGGCATAGCTATACGGGCAATCCTTTGGGTTGTGCTGTGGCCATAGCAAACCTAAACCTCTTTGACAGCGAAGACGTCTTGAGTGGGATTAAAGAGAAGGCAAGATTTCTGGATGAAAGACTCAGGGCATTTGATGGCCTCCAGCATGTCGGTAATGTTAGAAATAAGGGACTAATGGTAGGGATAGAGCTTGTTATGGATAGATCCACTAAAAAACCGTATCCGCTTTCGCGTCGGATCGGGACAAAGGTGGGGATATTTGCCAGGAAGAAGGGGCTTTTAATCAGACCCCTCGGCAATGTAGTTGTCCTTATGCCTCCGCTTTCAGCTACAATAAATGAATTGGAGGCTATGGCGAAGATTACAATGGACTCGATCCTGGATGTAACAGAAAGGTCTTGCCTTTCGTAATTTTTTGATATATTATTTTTGAGTCATTCTATATTTTAACGGAGGTTAAAGATTATGAATGGAGGAGAGGTCTCTTTTAGAAGGAGTGGATCTACATTAATTCTGTGCATCTTTTTTCTGCTGTCAATTGTTCAGCTATCTGCAACAGATATGCTCTTAGCAGCGGATGAAAAATCGGGTATTAATTTATTAGAAGAGATGGAAAAGGTGTTTGTCCAGCTATCAGATCGGGTAAAGCCCTCTGTTGTTAATATATCACCATCGCCTTCATTTGTACCGCCTCCTCAGGGACCTGATGAGGGTCAAGGGGAGAAACCACCTGAGCTCCCAGGTTCAGGCTCGGGTGTAATTGTTGATAAGAGGGGGTATATATTGACCAACAACCATGTTGTTGGAGAGGCGGCTGAGGTAGAAGTGAGACTCTCTGACAAAAGCAGATTTATAGGTAAGGTAGTAGGAAAAGACCCGGATACTGATCTTGCTGTAGTTAAGGTAGATACCGACCATGAACTCCCCTTTGTTCCTATTGGGGATTCTAGTAAGCTGAAGGTGGGACAATGGGCTATCGCTGTGGGTAATCCTTTCGGTCTGGATAGGACTGTGACAATTGGAGTCGTCAGCGCAATGGGAAGGGAGAATATCAACCTCTCAAGATATGAGGATTTTATACAGACCGATGCATCAATCAACCCTGGTAACAGCGGAGGACCGCTATTTAATATACATGGCGAGGTTATAGGTATAAATACGGCTATAATAAACTTTGCCCAGGGTATCGGGTTTGCAATTCCGAGCAATATGGCCAGGGATATAATGGCTCAGTTAGTTGAAAAGGGTAGGGTAGTCAGGGGGTGGCTTGGTATAGGGATACAGCAGTTAACGCCTGAGCTGGCTTCAAAGTTTGGCGTGAAGGAGACAGAAGGGGTACTTGTCAGCGAGGTATTTGACGGTCATCCCGCCCAAAAGGCCGGGATTATCCCTGGTGACATTATATCAGGGGTCGAAGGGAAGCAGGTCGATACCCCTGCAGCCCTGGCAAGGGCAATTGCAGGTATGATGCCCGGGAAGAAGGTAGGGATAGAGATAATAAGGGATGGAAAGAGAAGGTCGTTGGTAGTTGAGATAACTGAAAGAAAGGAAGAGGCTGTAACGGCAGCTATTCCAAAGAAACAGCCTGAGATAGCCCTTGGAATCAATGTTGAGGACCTTACGCAGGATCTGGTCGAGAGGTTCAATATAAAAGAAAAGAAAGGGGTGCTAATAACCGATGTAGAGCCGAACAGTCCCGCTGAGAGGGAAGGGATAAGACCAGGCGACCTGCTTAAAGAAGTTAATAAGGTTGAGGTTAACACGGTAACAGAATTTAATGCAGTTATAAACAAGCTAAAGAAGGATGAGAGCATCCTCCTCCGGATAATACGAGAGAATAGGGCCTTTTTTATCGTCCTGAACCTTGGCAAGCCATAGGCAAAAAAAGAGATAACGAACACAATGGGCAGGGTCAGGTTGCCTGTTCTGCGGCCTTCTGCTCTTCAATTATCTTCTTAATAAGATGGGGAGGGACCTCTTCATAGCGGAAGAACGCCATAGTATATATCCCCCTCGCCCCGGTTAGAGAACTCAAGGTATTTGCATATTTTAACATCTCTGCCAGAGGGACAACGGCCTTAATCTTCTGGGATTTGGTCTGTGGTTCTACCCCCAATATCCTCCCCCTCCTGGAATTTATATCCCCTATTACTGCCCCGAGGCAGTCGTCAGGTACGGCGACCTCGATATTCATCGCCGGTTCCAATAATACAGACTGACATTCTGACGCTGCCTTCTTGAACCCCAGGGAGGCAGCCATTTTGAACGCCATCTCAGATGAATCAACTGGGTGGTAAGATCCGTCATAAAGGGTTACCCTTATGTCAACTACGGGAAAGCCTGCAAGAATCCCTTTCTGCATGGCCTCTAAGATCCCCTTTTCCACCGCAGGGATAAACTGTCGCGGGATGGCCCCGCCAACTATCTTATCAACAAACTCAAACCCCCTTCCCCTCGCCAGGGGTTCCAAACGGAGCCATGTGTCTCCATATTGGCCATGACCGCCCGTCTGGTGTTTATACTTGCCCTGGACTTCGGCAGACTTTTTAATGGTCTCCCGATAGGGTACCCTGGGCGCCTTCATATTTATCTCTACACCAAACTTCCGCCTCAACTTCTCTGCTGTCACCTCGAGATGGAGCTGTCCCATCCCGCTTAGAATCATCTCTTTTGTCTCATCATCATGATGAAAGTTCAGGGCAGGGTCTTCCTCAACAAGCTTTGCCAGGGATGTAATTACCTTTTCTTCGTCCTTTTTAAGTCTTGGTTCAATTGCAACGGAGATAACTGGTTTTGAGGCGATTATCTTATCGAAAAGTATTGGATTCTCATTATTACAGATGGTATCTCCGGTATGGGTCGCCTTTAATTTTGCAATAGCGCCTATCTCTCCGGCTCCGAGTCTATTTGTCTGGGCGTACTTTTTTCCTTGAATGATGAATAGGTGTCCGCCTTTTTCCATATGTCCCCTTGTCGGATTTAAGAATGGGACATCAGCCCCGATAGACCCTGAAAAGACCCTGATATAAGAGAGGGATCCAACAAAAGGATCAACAATGGTTTTAAAGACCCTTGCTGAGAATGGTTTATTTGGATCAGGTTTCCTGTCTATCTTCTCCCTATTTTCCGGGTTTATTCCGATAATCGGCTGTGCTTCAATGGGAGATGGGAGAAAAGAGATCATCTTCATCAGCTGTTTAACGCCTATATTTTTAAAGGCAGAACCGGCAAGGAGAGGGAGGAATTTTTTATTACGGACCCCAATAAGAAGACCTTTTTTTATCTCATCTTCTTTGAGTTCTCCTTTTTCAAGGTATCCCTCAAGAAGAGCGTCCTCTGTCTCTGCCGCCTTCTCTATCAGTTCTTTCCTATATCCGATGACGAGTTCAGACATATCAGCAGGTATATCTGTCTCTGTAAACATGCCGCTCTGATCCTTCCTGTATCTTATCGCCTTCTCAATGATGAGATCAACCACTCCTTCGAATCCGGCCTCAGCCCCCATAGGGATATACAGGGGAACTGCAGGCAGCCCAAAGGCCTTTTCTATCTCTTTCTTTACATGCTGGAAATTGGCCGCCTCCTTATCCATTTTATTCACAAATATAATAGATGGAAGCCCTGCGTCAGAAACAAATTTCCATACCTTTTCTGTTTCAGCCTTTATCCCTGAGATCGCACTTACAATAATTATTGCGCCATCTATTCCCGAAAGAGATATCCTTGCATCCTCCATAAAGTTATTAGACCCCGGCGTATCGATTAAATTAATATGAAGGCCATCCCAATCTGCAAAGCCTACAGATGAACTTATTGAAGTCTTCCTGCTTATCTCTTCAGGCTCATAGTCCATTACAGAATTGCCGGATTCTGTGCTTCCCATCCTTTCAATAATGCCGGAATTAAATAGTATAGCCTCAGAAAGGGTCGTCTTTCCACCGCCCCCATGGGACAATATTCCCACGTTTCTTATTAATTCAATATTATAGGTATTCATTCGGCATCTCCAAGGATGTTAATTTTGCTTTAGTCTAGTATCGAATTTTATTAATGTCAAGTTGACAACCTTTCCTGTCATTAACTATAATTTTAGTAAATCCTTAAAGAAAATTTTGAGGTTTGTGCATGGATAGACAAAAGGAGATCCCCTTCGAAGGGAGGGTTATTCTATCCATAGCCCTGTTTTCTTTTCTGATACTGCTAATCCCTATATTGGTTATTCTGTTAATTGTTCAACCGTTTGCCATGTCGAATGATATTCTCTGGAGGGCATCCTTGCTGGGAGTCATTTCTACTGGCCTGGTCTCGGCAATAGGATATCTGTTTATAGTTAAGATAATAATCCCTAGGCGATTTGCTAAAGTAAATGGTCTTGAAAGGAGCCATGAGGATCTTACTGGGGATCCAGTTGATATGATACTTGAAGAGAAGGTTTTAGAAAGAACAAAGGAGTTAAGGAACTCCGAAGAGAGGTATAAATCGCTCTGGGAGAATGCCGAAGATGCCATGATAAGAATAGATTTAGACAAAAAGGTAACTGATGCTAATAAGCGCGAGGAAGATTTCTTAGGTTACCCAAGGGGAGATCTCCTTGGTAAAGAGATATGTTGTATCTTACCGGCTGAATACCATAATATATTTGATAAGATATTCAAAGAGACCTTACGGGGAGAGAAGGCCGCCACCCAAGAGGTCAGCATGGTGACCAATAAGAGGGGGATTCTCGCGATGGAACTTGATATGAGGGGGATCTCCAATGGGAACAGGATATCAGCCGCACAAATACATTTAAGGGATATAACGGGAAGGAAAAAGCTGGAGCAGCAGCTTATGAGGGCAGAAAAGATGGCGGTTTTGAGCAGATTTACTACCACCCTGGCCCACGACCTGAGAAACCCGGTGATCGGGATTAAGAAGACCATTGAGATGATGCAGCAGCGATCCATGAATCTAAACGAAGATACAACAAAGAAGATATTTTCTGACCTGATTACCAGCAGCGATCTTCTCCTTGGGATGATCAATGATGTCCTTGATCTTTATCAAGACAGTTATAAGGAACTTCCCCTCCTCCTGTATAATTTTTTTATGGCTGAGACACTTGAGGAGGTCGTAAAGCTCCTTAGATTTCAGATTGAGGAGAAGAGGGTATTTATAGAGATAGATGGGCCCATGGAACTATTCATTCGCGGAGACAAGAGGAGACTTCAGCGGGTATTCATAAATCTGCTGGATAACGCAATAAAGTTCTCACCGAATGGTGATAGGATCAAGATTACATATCGGCCGGTTATAGAGGATAATCTTCGGCATCTCTATTTTGAAGTTGCCGATGAAGGGCCCGGTATAAGACCGGAGGATCTCGATAGGATATTCGAACCCTTTTTTGTAGGCGAAATGGCGAAGACTTTCAAGAAGGGGGCCGGGCTCGGGCTCTGTTTTTGTAAGGCAATTGTAGAGGCCCACCATGGTAGGATATGGGCCAAAAATAGGGAGAATGGGGGCGCTTTGTTCTGTATAAGACTTCCGATTGAAGGAGAAGGAGTTGGTTAATGTTGCAAAAGACTAAGATACTTATCGTCGATGATCAGAGGCTCTTCAGACAGAGCCTTAAGTGCTTGCTGGAACTAGAGCCTGATATGGAGGTGGTGGCTGAAGCGACAAATGGTCAGGATGCCTTTACCTATGCACAGGAGACAAGGCCGGACGTTATCCTTATGGATGTAGACATGCCCAAGCTTGACGGGATAAGGGCTACACATCTGATAATGGAGAGATTTCCGGATATAAAGGTATTGATACTCTCAGTCCATGATGAGGATTACCGTATAATAGCGGGGATAAATGCCGGGGCAATAGGATATATCTTAAAAGATGCTGATCATAATGAGTTTATAAGGATCATAAGGGGGACGATGAGCGGAGAGAAGGTAATATCACCATTTCTGGCCAACCTGGATCCCTCTGTGCTTTCCAAGGTTAGACACTCATATGCGGATAATATAGGCAGCAATGAGGATAAGGGAGACCGGCAGGAACAGTTCTTAACACAAAGGGAGAAAGAGATCCTGGATCTCATAGTTAAGGCCAAGAGCAACAAGGAGATTGCCGATCTGCTATGCATATCTCTTGAGACAGTAAAATCTCACCTCCAGAATATTTACAAAAAACTTGGTATAAAAAGCAGGATTGAGGCCGCACTATTTTTTCTGAAGGTCAAGGAGAATAAGTCCCCAATATCTTAAGAGAAATTGAATCTGTTCTTATTCACTGAAGCAGGCCATAAGCCGAGTCCTGTCCCGCCCCGATGTGACATCGGGGCGGTGATGATCATTTATCTGCGATTCCGATTACTCGGAACCTCTAGCGACCCAACCCGAGGAGTTCGGATGGGCGATCCTTATGAGGTTCATTAACCTCAATCTCCTCCTATTTGGTCTTGCTCTTGATGGGGTTTGCCGAGCCCCCGATGTCACCATCGGGGCTGGTGAGCTCTTACCTCGCCTTTTCACCCTTACCGGGAAGATACTTAAGTATCTTCACGTTGAGCTATAAGCTAATTGCCATTAGCTATCAGTGAAAAACCTTTGGTTTTTCCCGGCGGTATACTTTCTGTTGCACTTTCCTTGGGGTCACCCCCACTGGGTATTACCCAGCATCATGCCCTTAGAGCTCGGACTTTCCTCCCGCCTTATCAGGCTGGCGATCATCTGGCCTGCTTCAGTGCGACTTCAGTCTCCTGTCGAGAGCATTATTTGCCAGTAAATCAGCTTCCCTATTCTTCTCTCTGGGGATATGTTCGAATTCAACATTTAAATATTTATTAATCATCTCCTTTGCCTTTGAATATAATTTATATATGGTCGCGTTTTTGACGCTGTATATTCCTCCCATCTGATTTACTAATAGTTCAGAGTCTGAATGTATCTTTAAATATTCCGGGTTATAATCTTTTACAGATTTTAGTGCTGAGAGGAGCGCTGTATATTCTGCCTGGTTATTGGTTGTCCTGCCGATATATCTTGAGATCCTCTTGATGATATTACCCTCATCATCCTTTATAACTACGCCTATGCCGCCTTCTCCGGGGTTGCCTCTGCATGCCCCATCAGTATATATAAACAACCTCACCAAGTTCAATTGGCAGCTCCCTTCCTGGTTTCTACATAGTGAGGAGGCCAATAAAGGATCCGGTGACAGTATGAGCATGTCATAATCTTGTCATTCTTTTTGGCCTCTGCGATAAGTTGGGGCGGAAGCTGTAGAAGGCAACCTAAGCATGCACCGTTTTGTATTGGTACAACTGCTATATCTTTTCGTATCGCCTTGAGGTGGAGATAGTCATTTAACAGCGACTCCTCAATCTTAGAAGATATAGCTTGATAAACTGAGCCAAGCTCTTTTAATCCATCACCTATCTTTTCTATCTCCCTATCAACCCTCGTGATTTCTACATCAAGTTTTTTCTCTTCCTCTGAGATAAGTTTTTCCTCTTCTTTTAGATCCCCCTTCCTGGAATCGAGGGTTTCCATGATAGTGAGGAGTTCCTCTTCAATCCTTCCTTTCTCTTGGGAAGATGATTCAATCTCTATGAGGTGCGCTTGATATTCTTTGTTGGTCTTCACTTCGTTAAGGCGACCTTTAAGTTTGGCTATCTTTTCCTCATGGACATCCAGCTCTCTCTCTTTTTCCCGTCTCTTCTTTGTCAGTTCGTCCAGTTCTGTCTTTGCCGTTTCAAGATTGGCCTTTGCTGTATCAAAAGACCTCCTAGCCTCTTCAATCATTTCGGGGAGACGACACTTCTTCTCCTTTAACTCACAAATAGCCTTATCGATGTCCTGAATTTCTACCAGATATCCAAGCTGTTCTTTCAATCCAATCTCTTAGCGCCCCTAAATAAGGAATATAATTGGTGGGCCCACCTGGACTCGAACCAGGGACCCGCTGATTATGAGTCAGCTGCTCTAACCAACTGAGCTATGGGCCCTACATGCTTTCAACAAAGCTTTTTAGCCGCTTGCTGCGTGTCGGATGTCTCAGTTTTCTCAGCGCCTTGGCCTCTATCTGCCTGATTCTCTCTCTTGTTACTTCAAAGTCCTGTCCGACCTCTTCAAGTGTATGATCTGTTATCTCGCCTATCCCGAATCTTTTTCTTAAGACCTTCTCCTCCCTTGGGGTGAGGGTATTAAGGACACCATTTATCTGTTTCTGAAGGTCATACCTTATGGCTGATTCTATAGGAGAGATTGCTTTTTTATCCTCGATGAAATCGCCTAGATGACTGTCTTCCTCTTCCCCGATAGGTGTCTCGATGGATATCGGTTCCTTGGCGATTTTAAGAATCTTCCTTACCTTATCCAGGGGGAGTTCCATCTTTTCTGCTATTTCTTCAGATGTTGGTTCCCTTCCAAGTTCCTGAACCAGGTGCCGGGATGTCCTTATAAGCTTATTGATAGTCTCAATCATATGAACTGGTATCCTGATTGTCCTCGCCTGATCGGCTATGGCCCTTGTTATGGCCTGTCTTATCCACCATGTCGCATAGGTTGAGAATTTATATCCCCTTTTATATTCAAATTTATCAACAGCCTTCATCAACCCTATGTTCCCTTCCTGGATCAGATCAAGAAACTGAAGTCCCCTGTTAGTATATTTTTTAGCTATACTTATGACAAGTCTTAAATTGGCCTCAACCAGTTCCTTTTTGCCCTGTTCTACCTTTTTGTGCCCCTCTTCAAGGAGTCTTATCGCCTCTTTAAGCTCATCGGCAGAGACCATGGCCTCAGCCAGGATTGCCTTAATCCGTCTTCTCGCATCCCTATGCCTCTTTTCCAGTTCTGGGGTCCCGTTAACAGACCTGTGCTCTTTCCTGTCACCTTTTTCAAATCTTGTTGTGGATAACCTCCTCTTTATATTGGTTATCTCTTTTTCTGCAACAATCACTTCATTTGCCATATTTTTTATCTTTTCAAGCGTTTTTTCCGTTATGGCGGGATGAAGGTTTATGGATTCAATCTTTTCTACTATCTTAGTTCTTGAATCTTTTAATTGTAATTTTATTCTTCTTTTTTTGGTAAGATCCCTTCCTGCCTTCTTCCATCTCTCTGTTATTCGCAGGAGTTCCTTGTAATGACCTTTAACCTTTTCAATCGCTGATACTACATTTGCCTCAATCTCTTCATCATTTGGCTTGCTGACCTCTTCAAACTCTTCGTCGTCAATAGGAACTATCTCCCTTATGCTTATCTTCCCCGCCTTTAATTTATTTACATAAGAGATAACTTCCTTAATGGTCATTGGCATACCGAATACAACAGATGTAATCTTACGCTTGCCGTCCTCTATCCTCTTGGCGATCTCTATCTCGCCTTCCCGGCTCAACAGGGGCACATTACCCATCTCCTTAAGATATAACCTGACAGGATCATCGGTCCTCCCTACAAGCCCTGGTGTAAGGTCTATCTCTTTCCTCTTCTCCTCTTCTTCTACAAGCTCTTCCTCGGTCTCTTTTAACTCTTCAAATTCACCCTCATGTTCGACAACCATCTTCTGGTATCTATCTTCTTCCGATGAGTCGATTATATCGATGTCCATGTCTCCAAACATCATCATTATGTTGTCGATATGCTCAGGGGAGACCACATCATTTGGCAGGGCATTATTCAGCTCCTCATAGGTTAAAAATCCCCTTTCTTTGCCTAAAGATATAAGCTGTTTTACCTCATCGACCTTAGGCCCCTTAGACATGAAACATCCCCTTTCCTTTCATTTATGATCTACTGTAATCTATTTTTAATTTTTTCATTTTAACTTCTTGGAGTCTTCTTAAGGAGGTGTAATCTCTCTCTTCCTCAGCTTTTTTGATTTCGATATCGATATCCATGATATCCTTTTCAAGCCTCCTCCTTCTCAGTCTGCTGATACAATCCCTAATATTCCCCTCTATATTAGTATAATCTATCTGGATGTCAGATAGCGATAATTTCGACAAATAGGATATGATTTCTTGATTATCCATGTTCTGTTGGATGATATATTCCAGCCTGACCTCATTATGCAGGCCTGTTGACTCAAGAATAGATCTGAAGATCGCTCTAAGATCAGGGTGAGTAAGGTCTTCAGTCCCGATTTCACCTCTTATCCTTTCAGCCGGAATCTTATTGTTTATCATAAGTGCAACAAGGATCTCCTCATCCTTTGGAGCCCTGGATGAATTTATCTCTATATGTTGCTCATGGTTTTTTGCCCTAACCCCTTTAGATGTCCTATGAAGATCCTCCATCAAAAACCTTTCCTCGATCCCAAGTCTGTCGGCAATCAGCCTTAAATAATGTGTCTTTTCAACACTATTTTCTATTCTCAAGACCAGAGGGATGATCTCCTTGAGCAGGGTCTTCTTTTTATCGATTTCATTACTATTAATGTCCTTCATCATAAAGCAGAGCGCAAAATCTATTACCTGCTTTGAGCCGCGTAAGGCTTCTTCAAACTTCTCCCTCCCGAACCTATCGACAAAGCTGTCCGGGTCATTACCTTCCGGCAGAGATACGACCGCTGCGCTGATATCATAATCAATAAAGAGTCCGACAGTCCTGATTGCAGCCTTTATCCCGGCAGGATCCGGATCAAAAACCAGATATACCCTTTGTGTGAACCTTTTTATCATCTCCAGATGGGAAGAGGTTAGGGCGGTCCCAAGTGTTGCAACCACATTTCTTAGGCCTTCCTGATGGAGCCTTAACGCATCAAAATATCCTTCCACGATAATAAGACCATCTTCCCTATTAACCCCCTCTTTTGCCTTATCCAAACAATAGAGGTTCTTTCCTTTAATGTAGATCGGGGTTTCAGGGGAATTAATATACTTCGGGAGTGAATCATCCAATGACCTTCCCCCAAACCCGATCACCCGTCCGGTTATGTCCCTTATCGGAAAGACTACCCTGTTTCTGAAGCGATCATAATAACCGCTTTTGTCGTTCCTTTTTAAGATTAATCCCGATAATTCCAGAACGCTTGGGGCCCAACCCCTCTTTGCCATATGGGAAAAGAGTCCGTCCCAGGAGTTGCGGGCGTATCCAAGGCCGAATCTTTGAATAATTTCGGCATTCAACCCCCTTTTTTTAGTAAGATACTCCATTGTCTTGCAGCCGGTCTCGTAATCATACAGGTTCTCCTGATAATAGACCATGGCGGCATTATTAACCTGATAAAGGAGGTCCCTCTCTTTTTGAACAGGAGACCCTTTATGATCCTTTTTTTTGTCTGAAAGGGTGATGCCATACCTCTTGCCGACAGAAGTCACCGCTTCAGGAAAACCGAGATTGTCTATCTTCATCATAAAGTGGAAAATATTGCCGCCTGTCCCGCACCCAAAACAATGGAATATCTGTTTTTTTGGACTCACAACGAATGATGGGGTCTTCTCGGAATGAAAAGGGCACAGGCCCTTATAATTTTCACCACTTTTGGTCAGGCTCAGATATCCAGCTATAATTTCAACGATATCTGCCCTGTTTTTTACCCTATCTATCAGCTCATCAGGGATATAGTTTTGAGTTCCAGGAACCTCCATTATCTACCCGCCTGCTGTCTTTGTCAGGATCTCTTTTACTATATTGCTGACCGAGGCTGGATCCGCCTTACCGACAATCTTTGGCACCAAACGCTTCATGACTTGTCCCATATCCCTTATTCCGACAGCATTTACCTCTTCTATTGTTTCTTTTATAATCTTAACCAGCTCCTCATTAGTTATCTGTTTTGGGAGGAAGGCCTGAAGTATCCTTATCTCCGCCTCTTCTTTGTCTGCAAGATCCTGTCTTCCCCCCTTTTTGAATTCCTCGATAGAATCTCTCCTCTGCCTTACGGAGGAGACGATTACCTGAATCACATCCTCTTCTGATAATACCTTGTCCTTTCCTTTTTCTATCTCTTTGTATTTTAAGGAGGATCTAACCATTCTGATGACAGAAACCTTGTTCTTGTCGCCAGACCTCATTGCCTCCTTCATCTCATTGATAAGTCTTTCCTGTAATGGCATCTAGCTTACAACAACAAATCTCGATTTTTTTATTGTCCTTTTTCTTGCTGCCAACATCTTGCGCTTGCGCCTCACGCTAGGTTTTTCATAGTGCTCATGCTTTCTGATTTCGGATAAGATCCCAGACTTCTCGCACTGTTTCTTAAACCTCCTGAGGGCATTCTCAAAGGATTCATTATCCTTTACTTTCACTAAAGACATAATAGATTCACCCCCATCCAATTAAATTTATTAAAAAAAGAAAAAAATATCTTCATAGTTATGAAAAAAAGATAACATTATAGATTAACACAACAACAAACTTGTGTCAATTTTAATTCATTGTCAAAAAATATTAATTTCCAGACCAGGACATATGTTTTAAGGAGATTAAATAGCTGTCTCCTCATCGGTAAGGTAACAGGATGGGTCTGGTGCCCACGGATCGCCATAAACAACGTCAGCCCTAACCCTGAAGCTTCCTCCGCACATATCCAGGAACCTGCATCTGCTGCATTTCCCCTTTAAAAGAGGGATCCTGTTTTTTAGGCCTGCCATAAGGGGATCTGATGTGTCCATCCATATTTCACTGAAACGCCTCTTTCTGACATTGCCCAGGGTATAATGCTGCCAAAACTGATCCGGGTGGACATTTCCAAGGGGGTCTATATTCCCGATGCCGACGCCTGATGAATTTTTTCCGCCCCCGTTCCAGCGCATAAGGGAAGCGATTTCCTCTGCCCCCTTAGGATCCTTTTCTTTGAGCCTCAGGTAAAGATATGGTCCATCCACATGGTTGTCCACTGTAAGAATATCTTTTTTAATGCCGCGCATATGGAGATCCTTTGTTCGATCGAGGATTATGTCTATGGCGCGTCTGGTCTCGTCATGATTTAGATCGTCCTTTGAGATCTTGCTTCCTCTCCCGGCATAAACGAGATGGTAAAAACAGGCCCTCTGAATCCCCTCTTTTTCAAGAAAGTCGAATATCCCGTTTAAATCTTCATAGTTTCTCTTTGTAAGGGTGAGGCGAAGACCTACCTTCTGCCCAACGTCCATACAATTTCTTACGGCATTGAGCGCAAGATCGAATGCCCCCTTCATACCTCGGAATTTGTCGTTAGTCTCTCCTATTCCGTCAAATGAAATACCGACGTAACTGAAGCCAACATCTTTAATCCTCTTTGCCACATCCTTGTCTATGAGTGTCCCGTTAGTAGATAGTGTGAGCCTCATGTTTAGCCCTTTGGCGTATTCAGCAAGGGTGAATATATCTTTTCTTATAAGAGGCTCACCCCCTGAGATAAGGAGGGCGGGGCTTCTAAAAGAGGCGAGATCCTTTATGACCTCCTTTGCCTCATCCGTTGTGAGCTCCCCTGGATATTCCGTATTGTGGGAGTCTGTATAGCAGTGGACACAACTAAGATTGCACCTCCTTGTTATATTCCAGGCAACAACAGGCCTCCTTTCGCTGGCAGAAACCGGTACATCATGTTCTGTCTTCTCTGTGGAGTGCGGTGTCCCATGACCGGGTCCCCTCTTGTGGCCATATCTGAGCGGGTCTCCTGTAGTATCCTGGCCACAATAAAGCCTTGATATATCTATCATTTATATCCCCCTTTTTGAGAAATATGTTACTATCGCCTCAGTGAGCTCAGGCATTGTATACTTTGACGGCATTATATCTGTCCTGATCCCAAGGTCCTCTGCCGTCTTTGCTGTGATAGGTCCTATGCATGCAACAGCAGTCCCATCTATGAGTCCCATGACCTCTCCTTTATTAAACATCTCAAGGAAGTTTTTTACAGTTGATGAGCTAGTGAAGGTAATAACTGAAATCTCCTTGTTTTTTAGTAATTCCCTTACCCTCTCAAGATCTTCTTCCGGTTTTATGGTTTTATATGCTGTAACCACTTTGATTCTGGCGCCCATTCTGGATAGCTCCTGGGGCAGGATCTCTCTTGCTATCTCGGCCCTCGGAAGGAGCATCCTTTTCCCGGCTATGTCCTCCCTCCCCATCTCCTCGATAATCGCCTCGGCCCTATATTCCTTTGGGATGAGATCAGGGGCCAGCCCGTATCTCTGAATCTCCGATGCGGTCTGCGGTCCTATTGCGCAGATCTTTATGCCATACAGAAGCCTGAGATCTCCCTTCCTGTTAAGTCTTTCAAAAAAGAACCTTACGCCATTAATACTTGTAAAGATGATCCACTCAAACCCCCTGATCTCATCAACAGCCTTGTCTAGTTCATCCCAGCTATCCGGCGGGATTACTTGAATAGTCGGAAATTCAATGGGTTCTGCGCCATTAAGGTATAAGAGTTCCACAAAATCGGAGGCCTGTTCCCTGGCCCTCGTTACTATAATCTTTCTGCCAAAAAGGGGTTTTCCCTCGAACCAGTTGAGCCTTTTTCTTAAGTTTACAACCTCACCCACCACTATTATAACAGGTGGGGCCAGGGCGTGTTTCTTTGCCTTATCTATGATATCGCCCAGCGTGCCGACCACCGTCTTCTGATCCGGTCTCGTACCCCACCTTATCAGGGCCACCGGCGTCATCGGATCCCGCCCGCATCTCTGTAGATTTTTAACAATCTCAGGCAGATTTGACATCCCCATAAGAAATACCAGGGTGCCGGCCCCTGTTGAGATCTTCTCCCATGCGATCGATGAATCCTCCTTTGTAGGGTCCTCATGTCCCGTGATAAAGGCTACTGTGGATGTATAGTCCCTGTGTGTAAGGGGGATCCCTGCATATGCAGGGCATGCTATTGCTGCGGTAACACCAGGTATTATCTCAAAGGGTATGCCTGCCTCGGCAAGCTCTTCCGCCTCTTCCCCTCCCCTCCCGAATATGAATGGGTCGCCCCCTTTAAGCCTGGCAACGACCTTTCCTTTCTTTGCCCTTTTTACTATTAGTTCATTTATCTTTTCCTGGGAAAGGGTATGTCTGCCTCCCATCTTACCTACGTAAACTATCTCTGCCCCCTCCTTGCCATGAGATAGGAGGCTTTTGTTCGCCAGATAGTCATAGACAATCAGGTCTGCCTCCTTTATAGCCTCCATCCCCTTTATGGTAATAAGCTTTGGATCTCCAGGGCCTGCCCCGACTAAAAAGACCTTACCTGTTTTCATCCGTATATCTCCTTGAGTATCCTGTCCGCCCCCAAAGAAAGGAGCCGTTCTGCCAGCATCAGGCCAAGTTTTTCATGCTCCATCTGATTGCCGCATATCCTGTCTCTTACCAGCCTCTTTCCATCAAGCGACCCGACAAGACCATTCATCACCATCTGGCCGTCCTCTATCCTTGCAAGGGCAGCAATAGGTACCTGGCACCCGCCCTGGAGTCTTCCCAAAAAGGTCCTCTCTGCCATCACGCAGCGACGGGTTTCAGCATGATTAAGACTGGCTACTATGCCGTCAATAGATGTATCGCCTTCACGTATCTCTATTCCCAGGGCGCCCTGTCCAGTGGCCGGGAGGGAGATATCATGGGTTATATGCTCAGTGATCCTGGACTCCCATCCCATCCTATTTACGCCTGCTGCAGCAAGGATGATCGCATCGACATCTCCTTTGTCGAGCTTCTTAAGTCTGGTATCAAGATTTCCCCTTAACTGGAGCATCTTAAGATCCGTGCGGAAATGGAGAAGCTGAGAGATACGTCTTAGACTACTGGTGCCTATCCTTGCGCCTAATTGCAGTTCCGATAGCCTCTTCCCATCCTTGCTGATAAGGACATCAGATGGGTCTTCCCTGAATGTGACTGCGGCTATCATGAGGCCTTGCGGTATGTCTGCAGGAAGGTCTTTCATGCTATGGACGGCAATATCAATCTCACCTCTTAATAATGCATCCTCGATCTCCTTTACGAAGAGCCCTTTACCTCCCACCTTTGCCAAAGGGACATCCAGTATCTTGTCTCCCGTAGTCTTTATCTTTCTTAAATTGACCCTAAGTCCGGTAACGTTTTTCTCAAGTTCCTTTTTTACCCAGGTAGCCTGCGTAACAGCGAGGAGACTCCCCCTTGTGCCGATTGTTACTTCCATATCTTTTTTATATTCCATTTGGTTTTTCTTTTTCTCAGACCTTTTCTCCATCCTTAATAATCTGTCCTTCATCTCCCTTTAACATCTCCTCCTCCCCCCATTTTTTATGGTTATGCCTTGGGATGTCCTTGTCAAGATTGAAAAGACGTCTTGCCGCCTCGATATACGTACTGCCATTTTCCGAGCTCGCCTCATGTTTTAAGGAGACAAGGGGGGCATGGAGCAACTTATTGATAATCGACGAAGTAAGTATTTCTATAGTCTGCCTTTCCGTTTCTGTAAGTCTCCCGAGCCTTGAGAGGCTCTTTTCCAGCTCAGACCTCCTGATCTCCTCTGCCTTGTTCTTTAGCGCCACTATTGTAGGAACTACCTCAAGGGACTTAAGCCATCTTGATGTCGTCTCCACTTCTTCTGATATTATCTCCTCTGCCTGCCCTGCCTCTCTCTCCCTCTCCTTTATATTGGCATTGACAACCATCTGAAGGTCATCAATATTATAAAGATATACATTGTCTATATCGTTTACTTTGGGCTCTATATTTCTTGGTACAGAGATATCTATGAGGAATATCGGTCTGTTCTTTCTCTTGTGTATGACCTCCCTCACGTCATCAGATTTGATAATATAGGTTGGAGCCCCTGTTGAGCAGATAATGATATCCGCCTCAACCATCCCCTTAGGGTATTCATCGAATCGTACAGGTCTTCCTTTAAATTCCGCAGCAAGTTCCACTGCCCTTTCAAAGTTTCTTGTGGTTATCATAACGTCCTTGACGCCGCTGCCGATCAGATGACGTGCGGCAAGCTCTGCCATCTCTCCGGCGCCGACAAGCATAATAACCTTTCCGTCAAGATTTCCGAATATCTTCCTGGCAAGCTCAACAGCAGCAAAGCTGACAGACACCGCAGATTCCGAGATCCTGGTCTCTGTCCTTACCCTCTTGGCGACGAATATGGCCTTCTTGAGGATCTTGTTCAGGACAATGCCGGTTGTCTTGTGGATCTGAGCTGATTCAAAGGCATCCTTGAACTGGCCCAGTATCTGCGGTTCGCCTACAACAAGGGAGTCGAGGCTTGATGCTACCCTGAAGATATGCCTTATTGCATCTTTAGAGTTGTAAAAATATAGATGGGGTACAAGTCCGCTATGATCCAAAGAAGGCTCCCTGGAGATAAGAAACTCATTGATCCTTTTAAATCCATCGCCAGTATTTTTTACTACGGCACAAATCTCTACCCTGTTGCAGGTTGACAGGATTGCTGATTCATCTATCCCAGGATAGGATTTAAGGTTGTAGAGGGCCTCGCCTATCCTATCAGTAGGAAAGGTAAGCCTTTCCCTCACCTCAACGGGTGCTGTCTTGTGGCTAAGACCCACAACAACTATGTTCATTCCCGCTCCGCCTAAACAAAGGTATGTGGACCTTTAATAATAAAGTTCATGACAACAAAGGTAAATATAACGCCCATAAAACCTATAATGGCAAGATATGCTGCCCTCTTTGCCCTCCACCCGACCGTGAGTCTTCCGTGCAGTACAGTGAGGTAAAATAGCCACGTGATAAAGGAAAAGACCTGCTTCGGATCCCAACTCCAGTAGGAACCCCATGCATATTCAGCCCAAAAGGCCCCTGTAATTATTCCCAGTGTCAGCAGAGGAAAGCCTATAGAAATAGATTTCTGGTTCAGGTCGTCAAGGAGATCGAGGGACGGGAGCCTGAAGTAGAGGGTATTGAACTTTTTTGATTTTAGGATCCTCTCCTGTATAAGATAGAGGAATCCTGTAACAAATGCCATGGCGAACGCAACAATACCAAGCAGTGAAAGGATGGTATGTATATAGAGCCATTTACTCTGCAGTATCGGATCAAGGGACTTGATGTTATTTGGGAGGATCGCAGCAGAGACCAGGAATATGAAGGCCAGGGGGAGTATGAATGACCCGAGGATAAATATCCTGTACCTATATTCAAGTAGGAGGAATACCAGGATAAGCGCCCAGGAAAAGAAGGAGATTGCCTCATGCATGTTTGTCAGGGGAATATGGCCTGCTTCTCCCCATCTTGTAACCAGGGTGATAGAATGAAAAATAAAACCCATACCTGTTACCCAGAGGGAATATCTTGGGAGATTTCCTTTCTTGCTGGCCAGGTAAGAAAGAAAAAGCAGAGTCCCTCCCAGATAGAATAGGAGGGTGATGTTGAAGAATAAACTATTCAATACAAACCGGTTCCAATTATATTTGAGATTCTTAAGTATATCTTTGCATAGCCTTGCGTGTCAAGGCGATTTTAAGATTAAAAACAACCAAGCTGGCAGGAGACTATCTTTATCTTAATCCCTTCAGCGGCCTTACCGACCTTCCAGACAGGGAGTCTCAGCTTTTCCGCAAGCTCAAAGGCCTTTGAACAAGAGAGCTTTCCATCCCTTGCGGCCATCATTATCTCTTCATTAAGATCTATTTCCATAAGTTCTCCAATTTTTACCCATTATTCGTAGCATATTTATTATCTTCAATGCAATTTCCTGCGTTCAAACCTTGACATAATACCTGTGGGGATGTTAAGCTATCAACATAAAAAGTAATTATCTGTGGAGAAATTTTATAATGATAGAAGGAAAGGTTAGGATCACAAAGGAGACTATAATCGGAGATGCCATAAGGATAAACCCCGTGGCAGAGAGTATAATTGCAAAACATTTTGGAGCCGGCTGCTTCTCCTGTCCGGGCATCAAGTCAGAGACAATAGCCTTTGGGGCCTCCATGCATGGCCTAGATCCTGATCTCGTTGTCAAAGAGATAAATGAACTCGCTTAGAGATAGCTTAATTTAATCAGTCCCCTTCTGATGTCATCATTAATCTTTCTATACCCTTCAATGGTCCCGACATCTGACCAGTGTCCCTTCATTATGTGACCGTAGACCACCTCATTTTTCGATAACATTTCTATGTAGGCATCTATGACCGAATAGTATTGGCCTTCCGGAATATATTGAAAGATCTTTGGCTCAATAATATGAATTCCGGCAAACATATAACTACTTAGATCCATAACCGGACACGCAGGTCTGTCAAGGATCTGCCGGACCCTTACATCCTTGTCTGTCTTTACCGAACCGTAGAGGTCAGGATTGTCATTTTCGCGCAGCACCATGGTGGCTATGCCTCCATGCCTTTGATGGAATTCCAGGAGGTTGTTAATGTTGATATCTATCAGTATGTCTCCGTTTATAACGAGAAAGGCAGAATCAGAGAGGAATGCCTGGGCCTTCTTTATGCCCCCACCAGTACCCAGGATTATCTCCTCCCTTGAATAGATGATCCTTATACCCCACCTGCTCCCATCCCCCAGTCCTTTTTCTACCTTCTCTCCCAGGTGATGAAGATTAATAATAATATCTTTAATCCCGTATTTTTTTAAGAGGAGAAGGAGATATTCTATTAACGGCCGATCCCCTACTGGTATGATAGGCTTCGGTGTGTTGTTTGTAATAGGGCGGAGCCTTGTTCCCATGCCTGCTGCAAGGATCATAGCCTTCATCTTCTAGGCAATCTCCCAGACATACTTGGAAAGGATCGCTTGAAGAGAGTTTAGATCGGCATATTTTTGAAGGTTTTTTTTGATATAGTTAAGGGTAGCTGGTATATACTGAATATAGTTGTCATTTTTCTTGACCTCTTTAATATATACAAACCTTCCGACAGCCTTCATGTTCCTTTGGACAGACATGAGATCAAATATCCGCCTGAATCCTTCCCTTTCAATTGTTACCCCCTCTGTCTCCATCCGCCTTTCAATATAGTATTCTATTAGAGTATCTATCAGGGTCTCATCCAACTCCATATAAGAGTCCCTTAGGAGCGATGCAAGGTCATAGACAGGCGGTCCCATTAGGGCATCCTGAAAATCTATTACGCGGACCCTTTCTTCCTTGATCATTAGGTTTTTGCTGTGGTAGTCCCTATGGGTGAGGCATTTAGGCTCTTCAGCCAGAATCTTCGATATAAAATAGAATATTTCCCTTATTTTATTCCTTTCTGAATCTGGGATCCTTATCCCGGATCTGGCCTCTACCCCATATTCAATATAGTGGTCAAATTCCCACATCAAAAGTGGTATGTCAAATCCCCTGTCCGAGGCGATGCAGTCATGATCGAGCCCCTTTGTAGCAGATATTTGTATCATTAGCAGCTCATCAATCGCCTTTTTATAATATTTCTCCTGAATGTCAGTGGCAGATCCTTTCAGTACTTCATGCATGGAGGAATCGCCCAGATCCTCCAGGATCAATATCCCTTTCTCCCTATCATAATAATAGATCTCCGGCACCCCGATCCCGTACAAAGAAAGAAATTTCGATATGTTGATATAGGGCAGTTCCGTGACAAGGGCATTACTTGATGTGACCTTTTCTTCGGACGCCTTGAATGCCTCTGGTTCTGCAAGCTCCATGATGATATAGGATGACTGGTTTCTGTTGCTGATTCGGTAGTATGTCCTGTTCGAGGCATCGCCAGTCAGCCTTTTGAGGCTGAACCCATCATATATTATACCCGGTTTGCTTTTTAAGATCTTACAGACATCTTCTTCAATCATATCAATATATTGCCATTCCAGGATGGTTGTGTCAAACCATCTTTTGTGATATCCTCCAAAAGAATCTGTTCAAGAAAGGTTGATGATGGAAACGCATATAGAGCGTTGGCTTGTCGGTACGGCTGTCCTGATATTGCTTCTCCTAGGGGCATACAGGGTATTATCTCCTTTTTTTATCCCGGTAATCTGGGCTATTATCCTGGTCATTTCAACATGGCCTGTCTTTCGTATGACAAGGGGTTTTTTGGGCGGTCGTGATGGATGGGCTGCCATGGCAATGACATCTCTTTTAATTTTAGCCGTAGTAGGACCGGTAGTGATCCTCTCTGTATCGTTATCAGAAGAGGTTAGGACGGTTTTTACTTCGATACAGGCATGGCTTATCAAGGGTCCCCCAGCGCTCCCCCCCTTTTTAGAAGGGATGCTGAAAGAATGGTTTCCTGGGCTGTATGGGGATCTTGGGGCATGGCAGAAATTTATCCGCGACCAGGAGGCAAAGTGGGTTAAAGATCTCCTGTCATCCGGCCGGGACATAGGGGTAATCCTGGCCAGGGCAGGTCTTACTATCCTTACCTCCTTTTTTTTCTTTCTCCATGGGGAGACGCTCTTAAACCAGACCCGTACGGTCTTTCACCGCCTTGCCGGTGAGAGGATCTGGAAACTCCTTCATCCAATCGGAGAGACGGTAAAGGCTGTAGTTTACGGCCTCCTGCTTACGGCGACTGCCAGAGGTATTCTGGGAGGTCTGGCCTACTGGGTCGTGGGACTTAAGGCGCCGATTCTGCTCGGCATAGTAACCGGATTATTGGCGCTGCTGCCATTTGGTCCTGTCCTTATATGGCTGCCCTCTTCGCTTTGGCTCCTAAGTCAGGGTGCCTTCTGGCAGGGCATAGCGCTCCTCCTGTGGGGGATGCTTGTGATTAGCTGGATTGATAATCTAATGCATTCCCTATTTATTAGCAGGGCCACGCAAATCCCCTTTCTTTTGGTCTTCTTTGGTGTGATGGGCGGAATAATCTCCTTTGGACTAATAGGAATCTTCCTGGGCCCGGTTATCCTTTCGGTTGTCCTTACATTGTGGCGTGAATGGGCAGAGGAGGTTCAGGCTGCTGAGGAGCCCAAATCCTAAAAACTGATATTTAACCTGAGGCTAAATGATGAGACTTCGGAGATATCATATTCCCCAACAATACTCAAGGGGAGCAGAGATGCCTTTAGCCCTAGAAATCCCCTTGTCTTGCTTGCAGTATCTTCGAGGCCGACAAGGTCGCTACTGGCCTTTATCAATACCTGCCCAATTCCCGCATACGGTGTCAGAAAGAGGATCCCCTTGCTTATTGAAAGGTCGGCGCCGAATGTCTCGAGGTCAAGACTTGATATACCGATAAGCCTTGTATAAGAGGCCCTTAAAGCAAGGGCAGGTGTTGCTGCGGTTCCGGTCAGGATGGCCCATTTTATCTCGCCTCCAGCCAGCGATATGTTGCTGTTTGGCACCCTTGAATAAATTGCGCCAAGATCGATCCCGAAAGGGAGTCCTTTCTGGATATGTAACCTTGGAAAGACAAGCTGACCCGGAGGGTCGCTCATCACGCCTCTGAAAAGATCCTCATCAATATCAACAGCCGTGAACTCTACGCCCACATCAATTCCTGTAATCCCCAGGTTTTCGGCAGGGGCAAGCGGGACATAGGCAACTGAAAGGCCTAGCTCTTCGGTAACGGTGTTAAACTCGGACTGGCCAATCCCTAATGGTATGTTTATGTTAGCATCTGCAGCAAAGAGATATCCTGAGGTCAGGAGCAAGAGGATGAGCGATAATAGTGAAGGTATAATTTTTTTAATCATCATGATGATGAAATCTTAATGAATGGATTTTATAAAGTCAACCATTATTTTCTTACGAGCTTGCTTAATCCTGTCCAGGTCCCAAACCACTTGTTCCCGCTTTTATCAAAGGCTATGGAGAAGACATTATCATCCAGGAGTCCATCCTTTTTTGTGTATGTCCTCCATGCCTGTCCGTCAAACCAGCTTGCCCCGCCATCGGTCCCTGCCCAGAGGGTACCGTCCGGCTCAAATGCAAGGGCATGGATGAAGTTGCCGCCGAGCCCATCCCTTTTTGTATACGTCTTCCAGGTCTTTCCGTCAAACTTGGTCAACCCTGCGCCCCATGTCCCGAACCATTTGTTGTTATTATTATCAACTGCAGTGGATATGACAAAGTTTGGATTAGGTCCGACATTCCGTTTTTCAGCAGATGCATGATGCCTCCCTGCAGGAGAGTCATCAGACCCGTAGCCCTTTATATCCCCTTCCGCTCCGGTATTGAATTGATTTTTATTCGGGACAGCCGCATCGCCTTCAGCTACATCTGCACCAAGACCATCCTTGTGGGTGTAGCTTTTCCATTCTCTGCCGTCGAAACTGTTTACCCCTGACTCTGTTCCAAACCAGAATATACCATCCTTGTCAAGACCTATTGCATAGACCCATTTATCTATTAAGCCATCCGACTCGGTATAATTCCTGAACCCCTTACCGTCAAAGACGCTTACCCCCTTCCATGTTGCAACCCACATCTTCCCGTCTTTCTTATCAAAAACTATATCATATACCCAGAGATCGCCGAGGCCATCGGCGGGTGTGTATCTTTTCCACTCTTTTCCGTCAAACTTTGCCAGACCGCCCCCATAAGTCCCTATCCATTTGTCTCCCTTCTCATCCACCCTGATTACATATATCCCCTTGCTCACAAGACCGCCTCCTGTAGACTCGGGCGTATAGATTACATGCCTGTCCTTTGTCCTTGTATCATAGTTTATCACCCCGCTTGGAAGACCCATCCAGAGGAGGTCTCCATCAAAGGCCATTGTTTTTACATTAGCCCCGGTATCGAAGTTTACCCATTCGATGCTCCCCGCTTTTTCGGTTTTTTGTTCTTTTTCCTTTGTATCGGTTTTTATGCATGAGATGTGGATTAAAGAGAGCAGAAACAGAAGGAGAGGAAAAAAGGCACGGCAAAACGTAAACAGATTTATTCCCATTGACAAAATCCCCCAGAGTTGATATCTTTTTTAGGATTTAGTATATAGATTAAATAAACACTATGCAATCCGGATGAGAAAGGGAGGAATATAAAAATTTATGTAATTGGGCGGATAGCTCAGTTGGAAGAGCGCTGCCCTTACAAGGCAGAGGTCACAGGTTCAAGCCCTGTTCCGCCTACCATGCCGCAGTGATTATGATTGTCACTGCAGTATAGATGTCTTTGGAGGGGGCCGTAGTTCAGCTGGTTAGAACGCCGGCCTGTCACGCCGGAGGTCGCGAGTTCGATCCTCGTCGGCCCCGCCATTATGGCATCTATGCATAGTACAGGACAGTACAAGAAGGAGTGACGTGTATAGTTTTGTTTTTTTATTTGATTTGATTGATCTTGATTCTGAACTCCTTAGATTGTTTTTTTCCCAGGATCTGCTAAGTCTCATTATCGAAGTGATACTTTCCTCCATTTCGGTAATATCAATAGCCATTATCTTTTATAAATTCCGGCAGTTCAGAAAGGTCGAGTCTGACAGTAAAAGGTTTATGTCCTTCTTTGCAAGATATGACGACCTCTTTGAATTGAAGAAAATGGCTAAGAAGTTCAGGCACAGCCCGTTGTCAACTATATTCCTTGGTGGATGCGAGAGGCTTAATATAAACAATAGCGCCGAAACCGATGCATCCTTAAACGGTATTGAGGATTCTGAAAGGGGATTTAAGATAACGGCGCTGGAAAAGTATCTGGGAAGCGTGATTGAGGACGAGATCTCAAATACGGAGAGGTATCTCTTCTTCCTTGCTACTACAGCAAATATATCTCCCCTCCTGGGCCTCTTTGGCACCGTCTGGGGGGTGATGAATGTCTTCATGGAGATCGGCAGAGAAGGATCTGTTAATATTGCCGTTGTAGGTCCTGGCATAGCTGAGGCGTTAATTACAACTATCTTTGGCCTGATTGCAGCTATTCCTGCCGCAATCGCCTTTAATTATTATAACAATAAGATTGACAGGATGGCTGTGCAGATGAATTCCTTTGCCAACGAATTCTTAAGATTTATAGATGATAAATTTGCCAGGGAGGGACGTAAGGTAAGGCTCTAAATGCTTTATGCAAGAAGACATAGAAGGGTTAATGCCGATATTGTACTTACTCCTTTGATAGATACGGCATGGACGCTCCTTATCATATTCATCATTACCTCGCCGATGATCTTTCGGGGTCTCGATATTAAGCTGCCGAGATCTTCATCGAATAACATAAGGCCTGATGCCAGAAAGATAGTAACAGTCAATAAGGACCATTCTGTATATATTGATAAGGAGAGATATTCATTAATCCAGCTCGAACCCGCTTTGATTGCGCTCAAGAGAGGGAACCCTGATATATCTGTATATTTGAGGGCAGATCGGGACGTCCCTTACGGTGTTGTTGTAAGTGTAATGGACTTGCTTAAGAAGTCCGGAATAGACCGGTTAGGAATGATAACAGAACCAATATCTAAGTCAGGTCAACAATAGGATAATATATGATGCATCATGGTTATAGCAATAACCTGATATTTAGCAGAAGGGCGGAGGAGAGGCTGAGCAGGATGATGGCATTCTCTCTCTCCTTCCATCTTTTTCTTATTATGACAATAGTTATCGTGTCTATCATATCAGATAAAAAATTACACAGGTTCGATGCAAGCTACGTAACCCTTGTTACTGTGCCAGAGGAGGATGTCTCAAATCAGTCGGAGTCAAGGCCTTCGGTGCCCGGGGGCATGGAGAGAGAGAAAAAAAATAAGGTGGAAAGAGAAAGAGAAAGAGAAAGAGAAAGATCTATAATATCCAGAAAGGAGATCTCAGGAAAGGATAGCGCGGTAGATACAAAACAAAAAGAAGGCCTAAACGACTGGTGGAAGAAGAACAAGGAATCATTGATAGCTTCTAATGATACCAAGACACAGTGCAAGCTTACAGTGCCGCCGCCGGCGACTATCCCGAAGGCCCAGGAAAAGCCCTCATCGATCGAGCAAG
>JACRHA010000063.1 GCA_016234185.1 Nitrospirota bacterium | reverse complement strand
TTCCCGCAGTCTTTAGGCGGGAATCCAGAGCTTCTTTGTTTCTTAAAGAGACTGGATTCCCGATTACTACCTCGGGAATGACAATAATTGACTTTTTTCAAGAGGTTCAATGTAAAGGGATTTATGACTCACTACACTAGTACTATCTCGATAGAGCTTTTTAAATCAATCTTATGGCCTGGTGAGATAAATAAAGGTCTTACATTATCTTTAGTCCTCAATACCGCACCGATGGTCTTACCATTATATCTTAAGGGAGACCAGTCTCCCTTTTTAGGCCGCGGTTCTTTATATTCTCCGACCAGCCTTGACTTTGCGCATCCTATGGTTGGTATATCAAGGAGGGCACCGATATGCGTTGCAATTCCCATCCCCTTTGGGTGTGCAATCCCCTGACCGTCAAATAGGATCAGATCCGGTTTTGTCTTTAATCCCTTTATCGCCTCAATTATTGCCTCACCCTCCCTGAAGGACAAGAAACCTGGTATGTATGGAAAAGAGGCCTTTGTGATAGCAAATGAATCTTCGATAAGAATCATCTCAGGATATTTATAAAGGGCTGCCACTCCAATCACCTTGTCCTCATCCTTAAAGAATGCTGCATCTACACCTGCTATGAAATTAGGAACTTTCTTTAAAGGGATGATCTTTACCTTCTTCCTTAGGGTCTCTTGGATCTTTCGCGCCTCTTTTATGTCTTTCGGCAGTTTCATGAATTGAAGAGAACTACATATTCCCCAACCAGGCCACATGACTCTCCAAGGGGGTATTTTTTAGCAGACCCGTAAGTTTTTTGTCGGCAGTAATCAGTTTTGATCCATATATCTGGGCGATTGCCATATAAAGGGCGTCATAGACTGTTATTTTATAAGCTAGCCCAAGCTCAATTGCTAACTGGAGGAGGGGTTTTGAAGGTTCTATCTTGATGGGAATAGATAATATGCCTTCTAATATCTCTTTTACCTCAGAGAGAATTAATTCTTTCGACCTGTGCTTTTTCCAGAGTATATTGCCTGTTTCAGGATATATAAGGTCCGGGGCGATAAGCAAAATCTCGCCATTTTCAACTTTGTCGAACAGTTCTTCTGCCCTATCAAAGAATATTTCAGGCACATAGAACTTGATAAGAACGCTTGCATCGATAACAGCATTCAACGGGAACGATCCTCCATCTGAAGTCTAGCGCTGTCAGAAAACTCTATTCCCTTCCCTTTTAGCCTCATTCTGATTTCAGATGCCTTCTTAGATATGTCTGCTACAGGATTTTTTGAGAGATTCTCAAGTGCTTCCTTGATCTCTTGCTGGAGCGACCTGTTATGCCGTTTTGCCATAGCCTTAAGCCTCTTAAGCGTCTTTTCAGAGACATCTCTTATAAGTATATCAGACATATTGAATCACCTCCTTGCTATCATTATGATAGCATAAAGACTGTACGTCTACAACCAGCCCCCAATCCTTTCTTGGATTCATGGAGAGAGGATAAAGGAAGGTCGATTAGGCACAAGTAGTTGTAATCAATAATTCTATGCAAACGATCTAATTTATGGGAGAATAGCTACAAAGTTAACGAAATAAAACCCTCGTGGGGTATAATTTGCACAAAAGGTTATTTATGCCTCTGGGCCTTCTGATCATTCTCTCAGGCTGCCTCTTTGATCTTCAGGGAATAGGTACCGATGAGTCGGCCATCTCTAAAGATAAGGGTGCTCGTGCGTTTTTTATAGAGGGGATGAGGCTGTTTAATTTCAGGGATTTTACAGGTGCAAGGAGGGAATTTTATAAAATAATAGAGGATTATCCCGGTGATAGTCTTCTGCACGAGACCCAATGGATGATAGCGAGGTCTTATTATGAGGAGGGGGGTGTAAAGGATGCGCTCAGGGAATATAGGCTATTTTTAAAAAATTATCCTGAGAGCATCCATTTCCAGGAGGCAGGTTCTGTCATTGACTCTATTGAGAGGAGGATTGCCAAAAAAGGAGAAGGGAAGATAGTCGGCATGAGGCTTGCGGCAGGTCCGGAAAAGGAGGCCATGGCAAAGGAGATTATGGCCTTATACCGATCAGATGTAAATGCCCTGGTCTTTAAACTTAGGGCAAGGGATAATATATCTGTGGATGATCTGGAGCCCCTGACTGATATCTCTCGCAGGTATGGGTTTCAGCTGTTTATCGAGATCGATATCAGAGATCCGGGGTGGATAGGCGATACTGAGGCGGTGGAGCTGGCATATGATCCGGCAAGCAAGAGGACTATAAGGTCAATGAGGCTCGATCTTTTCAACAAGGAGGCCCAGGAGAGTATCCTGGCGGCATGCAGATCCATAGCATCCCAACACCCTGATGGTATAATCCTGAAAGGGTACGGCTACGGTAAGTATGAAGGCGCAGGCAGATACATCAGGGAGGAATTCTATAAGGATTTTAGTATACAGCCGGATCCGGAATCCCTCTTTATTGCTCCCTCAGGTTCATCTGGCGCGGATTTCTGGAAGTGGAGCGGATGGAAGACGAGAAAGATCCACAAGTTCCTTGGAGCGCTAATGAAGGGCTGCCGGGAAATAGACAAATCTATTAAATTTGCTGTTGAATTCCATCCTGTATCTATCTATGATCCGGCCAATGCCCTGGCCCTCTATTCAGAGGATATCCTTGAGGCCAATAAATACAGGCCAGACTACTTCCTGATAATTGCTCCAGGTGAAGGCGCTGATCTTTCATTCCTATCCAGGAAATTCTCAAGCTATATAAAAAATAGCAAGATACTATTTGAAATCCAGGCCGATGTGCCAGGGGGTCCGGTTAATATGGGAGATTACTACGGGATTATATTCAGCGGAAATGGTGGCTGAAATGGCTCTTGTCTTGACAATTCGCCAGGTTCCGTTTAGTATCTAACCACTTAATTATATTAATGAACCTATCACTTTTTTGGAGGCTAAGATGAACCCAGATAATCTAAGGTATCATACTGATCATGCTTGGGTAAGGGCGGAAGGGAAGAAGGCGATTATAGGTATTACCGACTATGCCCAGGGGGAATTGGGGGACATTGTTTATATTGAGATGCCGGAGAAGGATGCCATTGTTTCTGTTAATCAGGAGATAGGCGAACTGGAATCTACCAAGACAACATCCCCGACACTTGCGCCTGTCAGTGGTAAGATCATAGAGGTTAACGGAGAATTGAAAGACTCGCCGGAACTCATAAATAAAGATCCATATGGCAAGGGATGGATCCTGGCAATAGAGATGTCTAACACAAAAGATCTGGATCAACTGATGGATGCAAAGGGATACGAGGCCTTTATCAAAGAAGGCGAGAAATAGGATGCCTGAGGCCAGGAGGATAGCGGTTATAGGCGCCGGCCCGGGGGGCTATGTGGCGGCCTTGCGCGGTGCACAGCTTGGGGCAAAGGTCACCATTATTGAAGACAGAGAGGTGGGCGGGACATGTCTTAATCGCGGGTGCATCCCTAGCAAGGCTATTATTTCCTGCGTTGATGTCCTGGATAAGATAAAGAAGTCGGAGGAGTTTGGGATCAAGATATCAGGCGAGGTCACCCCAGACCTTTCCAGGATAATAGACAGAAAGAACAAGATAGTCGGGACACTTATAAAGGGGATACACTCCCTATTTAAATCGTGGGGCGTAGAATTGATCGAGGGCAGGGGGAGCCTGGCAGATAAACACCAGGTTCAAGTAGTCACAAAGGGTGGGGAAGAAAGGAGAGTATCGGCTGACTCTATAATCCTGGCAACAGGATCAAGACCTGCAAAGATCCCTATGTTCCCCTTTGACGGGAAGAGGGTGATGACCAGCGATGATGTGCTGGACATGAGGGATCTCCCTTCTTCCATCTTGATAGTAGGCGGGGGTGTAATAGGGTGCGAATTTGCATCCATATATTCAGGCCTTGGTGTTGAGGTGACCATTGTCGAGCTATTGCCAAGGATACTTGCAACTGAAGATGAAGAGATCGCCTCCCTGCTCGAGAGGGAGCTAAAAAAGAGGGATGTAAAGGTCATCACCGGGGTCAAGGTAGATAAGGTTCAGACGTTAAATGACAAAGATCAAATGTCAAAATTAAAAGTAACCCTTAGCGATGGGAGGGTGATAGAGTCAGATAAGATCCTTGTCTCTATCGGAAGGGAGCTATGTTCCGGCGGTTTGAACCTTGATAAGATCGGCGTGACCCTTGGCAAGAGAGGTGAGGTGCTGGTTAACGAGTGGATGGAAACAAGTATCCCCGGGATCTTTGCTATCGGTGACCTTGTCGGAGGCTCTCTGCTTGCCCACAAGGCATCTGCGGAAGGGAAGGTGGCAGCGGTGAACTGCATAGATGGCGAGGAGGAGATGGATTACTCTATTGTCCCTGCCGGCATATTTACCCTGCCGGAGATAGGGACAGTAGGCCTAAAAGAGTCCGAGGCGCGAGATAGGGGAATAGGTGTAAAAGTCGGGAGGTTTAATTTCAGGGGACTTGGAAAATCACAAGCAATGGGGGAGCTTTCAGGCATGGTAAAGGTGGTCTCCGACGAGAGGACCAAGAGGGTAGTTGGTGTCCATATAATAGGCCCCCATGCTACAGACCTGATCCATGAGGCGGCAGTTGCCATGAAGATAGGCGCCACATACGAGAAGATCGCTGACACCATACACGCGCACCCGACACTATCAGAGGCGGTGATGGAGGCGATGGAGGATGTAGGCGGGGTCTCTATCCATACGCCAAAGAAGAGGGGGTAACGCCACCACATTAAGTGACCAGGGCCTGAAACTATGGTCAAGTCCATCGCAATAAAGCTCCTTATCCTAATATCCGGTTTCATATTTATCTTTATCTTAAGGGCTAATAATGAGGTTAATAATGGAGTCTTAGATGTCAGGATGCCGGCTGTTGGTATGGATTCCGTGGATGGACATAATAAAGAAGATGTCAGCCTTTCAGTGCCTGAGGCCAGAGATCAGGCTATTCAGCCAAAGAGGACGAAGAATACAGAGTGGGGAGATAGGAAGGGTTTATGCCTTGAAGGGCTTATAAATATTAATGAGGCAGATAAGAATCAGCTTACAAGGCTTCCAGGGGTAGGTGAAAAACTTGCAGGGGAGATCATTGGATATCGAAGGGAGAATGGAGACTATAAAACCATAGAGGAGATTATGAATGTAAATGGGATAAAGGAGAAGAGATACAGCGTGATATCCAGGTACCTGGTGGTCTCCGGAAAGACTACGCTGAGACAATGCGAGGCTCCTTTAAGATGAGCCAGATCGAGGCACGCATAGACAGAGAGATAGAGCTGATAAAGAGGGGTGCGACCGAGATAATCCATGTCTCCGAACTCAGAGAAAAGATTAAAAGGTCTATTGAGACAAATAGCTCCCTTAAGATAAAGGCGGGCTTCGATCCTACAGCGCCTGACCTCCACCTGGGGCATACAGTGCTCCTGCAAAAGCTGAAGCATTTCCAGGATCTTGGCCATCAGGTGATATTCCTCATCGGTGATTATACCGCCATGATAGGTGATCCATCAGGCCAATCCGAGACAAGGAAGATGCTTACAAGGGATGAGGTGGAGAAGAATGCCGAGACATACAAAAGGCAGGTATTTAAGATCCTGGATCCTGAGAAGACCGTTGTCAGGTTTAATAGTGAATGGCTTTCAAGGCTTTCAGGTCTTGATATCCTTGAACTAGGCTCAAGACAGACCGTGGCCAGGATGCTTGAAAGGGATGATTTTTCCAAGAGGTTTAAGGAGAATCGCGAGATAACCATCCTTGAATTTTACTATCCCCTTATCCAGGGGTATGATTCGGTCGCAATAAAGGCGGATGTGGAGATAGGGGGCACAGACCAGAGATTCAATCTTCTCATGGGAAGGACGATACAAAAAAGGTATGGCCTTGAAGAGCAGATAGTCATCACCCTCCCCCTCTTGGAGGGAACAGACGGGATAAAGAAGATGAGCAAATCACTTGGAAACTATATAGGGATTGAAGAGCTGCCCCATGATATCTTTGGGAAGGCCATGTCGATACCGGATCAGCTTATGCTTAGGTACTATGAACTCCTCACCTCGCGCAATCTGGAAGAGATAAAGGAGATGCACCCCATGGAGGCCAAGAAGATGCTCGCCTTTGAGCTTGTGGAGAGGTTCCACGGGAGACAGGCGGCCCAGGAGGCATTAGAGGATTTCAAAAAGAAATTTACAAAAAGGGAGTTTCCGGAGGAGCCTGATGCGGTAGTTTCCCTCTCTCCGGAGGATGTGGATGTGAAAGACGGAAAGGCGTCTATCGGGATTGTGAGGCTGATCTCAAAGACGGGCCTTGTTAAAAGTAACGGCGAGGCAAGGAGGCTTATAACGGCAGGCGCCATAGATATAGAGGGGAAGAAGATTGAAGACCCCGATGAGATGGTCCGGTTTGAGCCTGGGAAGAGTTACAGATTGAAGATCGGAAAGAGGAGGTTTGCCCTGGTGTCGTACGAGGGATAAGAGTTAGTCCTTTCCCGTTTGTTTTTCTGTCTCTCTGAAATTCCATATCACCTTGACACAGTTTCTAAAATGAGATAGACTCCAATTTAGTTAAACTAAATAGGAGTTTAGTCCAGAATGAAAGAGTTTAAAAGAATCCTGAATATCAAACTTCCGGATAAACAGTCTGCTTTTTTATGGGGCGCAAGGAAGACAGGTAAAAGCACATATTTGAAAAAGCGCTTTCCCGATAGTATTGTATTCGATTTTCTTAAAACCGATCTTTTCTTTAAAATATCCAAGAATCCGGCAGTGTTGCGTGAAATGCTTTTAGCAAAAGACAAGGCATTACTTAAATATCCGATAATATTGGACGAGGTTCAAAAGGTTCCCCATGTGCTGGATGAGGTGCATTGGCTGATAGAAAATGAAGGCTTAAGGTTTGTCCTCTGCGGTTCAAGCGCCAGAAAGCTAAAGCGGGGACATGCCAACCTTCTTGGAGGCAGGGCATGGCGTTATGAAATGTTTCCTCTGGTTACACCGGAAATAGATAATTTTAACCTGCTCAGGGCGCTGAATCAGGGGCTGGTACCATCGCATTATCTCCAAAGCAGTGTGAATGCAAAGAGGTCGTTAAATGCCTATGTTCAGGATTATTTAAAAGAAGAAGTCTTTGCCGAAGGATTGATCCGTAATGTTCCTGCATTTTCAAGATTTTTTGATGCCTTTGGTTATGCGCACGGGGAACTTACTAATTATTCCGATATTGCCCGTGATTGCGGCGTAGATTCAAAGACGGTCAAGGAATATTATCAAATACTTGTTGATACTCTTATGGCCGTTAGAATAGAGCCGTTTAAGAAAAGGCAGTCCCGGCAGGTTATAACCAAAGCGGTAAAATATTATCTCTTTGATGTAGGCGTAGCCGGCTGCCTTACTAAAAGGAATTTGTCCGAAGAAAAGGGGACTGAGTTCGGAAAGGCTTTTGAGCATTTTATACTCATGGAAATGGTTGCATACCGATCTTATAAAGGTTACGATTTTAGGATAAATTTCTGGCGGACTAAATCCGGCCTTGAGGTGGACTATGTTATCGGGGACGGCGAGACAGCCATAGAGGTAAAAGGCACAGATAATGTTGATGTGAGAAATTTAAAGGGTTTATTTGCTTTTATGGATGCTCACTCTCCCAAAAGGAGCATTGTTGTCTGCAATGAAAAAGAAAAAAGGATTCACGGCAATATAGAGATAATACCGTGGCGCGAATTTCTGTATGAACTCTGGGATGACAGGATAATAGAATGAAATAGAGGGACGTTTCCCATATTCCCAAAGTCTGCAAATACGAAAAACAGATTGATCAGATGGATTACAAACTCTACGGCCTTACACCGGAGGAGATTGCGATAGTGGAGGGGAAGAAATGAAGCCGATAAGACTTTCAGGGCATACCAAAGATCAGCTCATTTCAGAGGTACCACTGAAGAGGACGCAATTGAAACAAGAAGAACATCACAATGGCAAACTGCGGAGTTGGGAAGGCGGGAGTGTAGAAAAGATTTTATCTTTGAAAATGAATGGAATAAGAAGTATTTTAAGATTAAACAGGTAAGGCCAATATTTATAGAAGAAGAAACAGAGATTGTAATAGTTACAATTTATACTTACTATTTTTGAGAGGAGGTGCATGAAAGATGAGAATAACTTATGATTCAGAGGTCGATGCCCTGTACATCCGTTTTATAGAGACAACTGTAACCACAAAGCATGTGGCAGAAGGTATTGCAGTGGATTATGATTCCGAAGGAAAGATCGCCGGCATTGAAATTCTTGATACAGTGAAAAGATTTGGATCTAAAGATGTGTTTAAAAAGATTACTCTTGAAGACTTGGCTGGTGAAAGACCCGATCTCATCGGTTTCTGAACTGAATCAGTGAGAGTCTCTTCAAAAAACAAAGAAACAAATAAATGATGGCGCTTAGAATCTCCTGACGAAATTAGGAGATTTAAAGGCCTTTCTTCTCTACCTCAGTCAATTAAAGGGGCATGTTTATTTATAATGCGGAGTAGTTGCAATTTAGGAGATCCTTATATCTTATAAATTGACATAACGGATGAAATATATTACAAATATTATCTAGGTTCTGACTTATTTTGATTGTGTAAAAGGAGGTTCCAGATGGGCAAGGTTTTAAGTGTCGATAATAGTACATGGGATAAAGAAGTATTATCGGCGGACGGGCTGGTGATGGTGGATTTCTGGGCCGTATGGTGCGGGCCATGCCAGATGGTAAGTCCTATTGTTGAGGAGCTGGCATCAGAATACGAAGGAAAGATTAAGGTGTTAAAGCTGAATACAGATGACAACCCTGAGATAGCAAGCAGATATCAGATCATGTCTATCCCGACCCTTAACTTTTTTAAGGATGGAAAGGTGATTGACAGGATAGTCGGGGCAGCGCCCAAGAAACAATTTAAGGAGAAGATAGACCAGATTCTATCAAAGGTCTGACCTGCCTCCTTATTTTGGATCTATGGTAGTCTTGTAAAGAGGCGGATGCCCAGCTTCCTTTTTTTACTTTAAGGGAATTTTAATAAAAGGGTTGGCAACGGATTCTAAATCCATGCTGAAAGAATTACGTATCAAGGATTTTGCCATAGTTGACAGCCTTGATCTTTCCTTCTCCAACGACCTGAACATCCTAACCGGCGAGACCGGCGCAGGCAAGTCGATCATAATAGACGCAGTAGATCTTTCTCTGGGCGGTAAGGCCTCTCCCGAACATATAAGGAGCGGTTCTGATGAGGCCGTCATTGAGGCCCTGTTCGATTTACCTGACAAGAGTCCTACCCGGGCCAGGCTTTCTGATATGGGAATACTTAAAGGGGATGAGAGGGAGATCGTTGTGAGGAGGCTGATTTCCAGATCAGGGAGGGGCAAGATCTTTGTAAATGGCGGGATGTTGAACCTGTCTACCCTTAAGGATCTGATGGATGGCATTGTTGATATACATGGCCAGCACGAACACCAGTCCCTGCTCAATAGGAACAGGCACATCGATTTACTTGACGCCTACGGGAGGCTCGAGGATAAAAGGGTGGAATTTGGAAAGGACTTCCTGCGGATAAAGGATTTAAATGATGAGCTGTCGAGGCTGGAGAAGGATGAGGTTGAGAGGATAAAAAGGGTCGGCTTTATTAATTTTATGATAGATGAAATAACCGGGGGAGGGCTTAAGTCCGGTGAAGAAGAGGAGCTTTTGAGGGACAAGAAGATACTCTCAAGCTCGGAGAGGCTTGCCAGACTTTCTGATTCCGTATTACAAGAGTTATACGAATCAGGAGACCCCCTACTTACCCGGCTTCAGGCAATAAAATCAAGCCTTAGGGAGATGAAGGAGGTAGATCCTGCCATTGATGATATCGAGAGGCTCTGGGATGAGGTGATTATCCAGGCGAAGGAGGCCGCCATGCTGGTAAGGGGATATGGGAGCAGGATCGATCATGACCCGGCCAGGCTGGAGCAGATTAATGAGAGGTTAGATCTTATAGGGAGACTAAAGAAGAAATATGGTTCTACAATAGATGAGATCCTGGATGACCTTTCCATGAAGAGGATTGAGCTGGATGAACTCAATTCCCGCGAAGAAAAGATAGGAAAAATAAGGGAGGATATTGAAGAGGCGACCAGAAAGGCATATGACCTGGCCAGGGTCCTATCGGAGGGGAGAAGAAATGCTGCCGGCAGGCTTGAGGGTGCGATAGAAAAAGAGCTATCAAGTCTAAAGATGGAGAGGACCAGGTTTATTGTGGATACAGTTCAAAGGGAGGAGCTGGATTCAAGGGGGATAGACAGGATAGAATTCCTGATCTCACCGAATCCGGGTGAAGAACCTAAACCGCTGTCCGGCGTTGCCTCCGGAGGAGAGCTATCCAGGATAATGCTCGCACTGAAATCGGCCCTGGCAGGTGTAGACGATGTACCTACCCTTATATTTGATGAGATCGATGCAGGTATAGGCGGGGGAGTTGCAGAGATGGTAGGGAAGAGACTTTACGACCTGTCAAAGGGCCATCAGGTCTTCTGTATTACCCATCTGCCCCAGATCGCATCATTTGCCCAGAGCCATTATTATGTTGAGAAGGTCGAGGATGGGGGCAGGACTGTCACCAGGGTAAACAGGCTTTCTGAAAAGGAGAGGATCTCTGAGATCGCCAGGATGCTTGGCGGTGTGGAGATCACTAAGGCCACTATAAAGCATGCCGAGGAACTCATAATTCTCAGAAAATCCGGCAAGACTACCTCTTTCCCCGATTAGATCAATCCCGTTAATCCGAGCGAAGGCCCATAGGCTGTGGACATGCTGCAGGCGCAACGGGTATAATGCAGGTCAATGAGGCGCCTTAAGGTATCTAAAAGTTCCACAGGTTCTCTACCCAGCGAGCAAAGCGAGCGTTGAGGGGGAGGCGACGATCATCTGTGGGGGCCCGTGCGGTGCAGTTGCTCCTCCGATGCCCCCACACCCCGCGCTTGCACCGGCCAAGCCGGATGCTCGCTTCGGCTTTGCCGGTG
>JACRHA010000062.1 GCA_016234185.1 Nitrospirota bacterium | reverse complement strand
TATGTCCAGGCCCTGACAAATGGAAAAGAGATCGGCATCAGGCTTAGATGGGCAGACGGCACAAGGAATGATAAGTTCATCCAGTCAGAGCAGTTCAAGGATGCAGCAGCAGTAGAATTTCCTGTAAAGAAACCTGAGACCTTACCAGACGGCAAGCCCCATTTTGCAATGGGCAATGCCGATCAGACTGTTAACATCTGGCACTGGAAGGCAGAGTGGCAGAAAGATCTTTCCGGCATGGCAGACATGGAGGATCAATACCCAAATATGGCCATGGGCTCAGCAGGCTATTATATGTATGAGCCTGCGTCAAAGGGTACGGCCATTGACAAGAGGACCACATTCATAGATGCCGGATCAGGAAAGGATGAGGGGGTATACAATACAGGCTCATGGGCAGGCAATATCTTCTCAGATAAGACAAAGAGGATCTCTGCTGTTGAAGACCTAAATGCAGAGGGATTTGGCACACTCACCACCCAGGCCCATCAGGATGTAATGGGGTCAGGTAACTGGTCAAACAGCGAATGGTCAGTGGTATTTATAAGGTCTATCTCAGACTCAGATGCCAATGATGTCCAGATTGACAAGATGGGTGATTATGTGCCTGTTGCCTTTGCAATATGGGATGGTTCAAATGGCGAGAGGGATGGGCTGAAATCAGTTACAGCCTGGCACTATCTGAAGATGAAGTAGATACAATTACATATACATATGTCTTGACAGGCATCTTGCCCTGGGGTATATTTAAAAACCCCAGGGCTTTTTTGTTATAAAATGGTTTAATTAAAAAGGAGTGAGAAGCAATGAGTGACTTTAATAAGAATACGCTGCCGGAGGAAGGACAGCCGCTAGGAAAGAAAAAGGAGATAAAGGAGACAGATATAATGCCTGAAGTGACTGCTGCACTTGCTCTAGGGCAACCGAACTTTACCTCCTGTCGAAGCAATAGAGGCGAAAAGCAACCCCAAAAAAACTCATTAAATGAGCCTTGGGGGATCTGGGGAGAGGGGGATCGGATCTTTGTGACTGATTCAACCAATAATCGGCTTCTCATATGGAATAGTGTTGCAAATGACAGGCCTGCGGATCTGGTGCTGGGACAGGCCAGCTTTAATGAGGGCCGCGAGAATAGATGGAGGGAAAAGATATTAATCAAAGAATTGTACATTGTGGGCAGCGAAGACTGGAGGGAGGGCAGGGAGGTGATCAAGCCTGATGCTGATACCATTGCTGGGCCCACCGGTCTCTTTGTAGTTTGGGGCAGATTATTCCTGGCTGATACCGATAATCACCGGATACTTATATGGAATAAGATACCGTCTGATAATGGAAAGGCGGCTGATCTGGTAATCGGACAGCCTGACTTTGTCTCCTGGTCTGCAAATCGTGACGGGAATCTTGGCGCAGGGTCATTATTCTTCCCTGTAGGGGTTTTTAGCGACGGTGTCAGGTTGTTTGTTGCTGATAAGGATAATCACAGGGTGCTTATCTGGAACAGAATCCCTGAAACAAATGGGAAAGAGGCGGATATTGTATTAGGCCAACCGGATTTCAAGAGCAGGATGATCAATGCAGGCAACCTCGATAAGGCCGGCCCTGATACCCTTTCCTTCCCTACAAATATTTTTTATGACGGCTTCTATCTCTTCGTGACTGATCAGGGGAATAATAGGATTCTAATATGGGATCACATACCTCAAAGAAATGGCGAGCCCGCCAATATAGTATTAGGACAGAAAGATCTGACAGGAAGGGCTCCAAACAGGAGCGGAGCATGTAGTGCATGTACCATGAAGTTTCCATCTCAGGTCTTTGCAAAAGGAGGAGACCTCTATGTGGTGGATCAGGGAAACAATAGGGTCCTTGTATGGAGAGATTATAGCTGGAAAGAAAAAGAATCTGCAGATCTGGTAATCGGTCAACCTAACTTTGAGGAGAGATGGCACCACTGGAAGCTGGTAAATGTGGAGGAAAAAATAGATAAACCCTCCATGCCAGGTGGGCCCTTTGTGGCGGAAGTGGCCTCCGCTTCATTGGTTTCAGATGGGTCTTCCGGGCCAGTCGAACCATCTATGCCAGAAGGGTCTCCCGAAATAGGTAAACCTCCTGTAGAGATCAAGACATATATTCGATTAGATACGACCAACAGCCCGAACAGCTTTACGCTCTGGGACCCTTCCATGCTCTGGGTGGATGACAAGAACCGGATCTTCATACTCGATCGGAACAATAATAGGGTTGTCGTATGGAATGAACTTCCTATAAAAGAGATTGAAGTAGTAAAAGATACCGAAGAAAGGAGCGAAGTTGAAAGAGTTTGATGAGTTGAATCAGCTTAAAAAGGCTATTATGGAAGATAGGAGTAAGGCTATTAAGGAGAAGGCCGAGAAGGAAGATACGGAGGGAAAAAAGCCTGAAGAGAAGGAAGATCATCTCTCAAAAATTACTGCCATAGCAAGCAAGATTGAACATCATATGGGTGTCCATCTCCAGGCTGCATATATAGATGCCGGCACTGTCATCGATAACCGCTTAAACGAGGTCTATATATCTTACATAAATAATATTAATCACTTCTTAAGGCTTTTCGAAAAGATTGAAGGGGAACCAAAAGAGGAGGCCATAAAAGAGGCTATTGTAAAGTTAAGGTTTATCTTTTTAGAGACCGTGAACAACCTTTTAAAACCTATTTTGAAGAAATATGAAGAATCAAAGGAGTATCCGACCAAGAATATTGATATCCTAAAGAATGAATGGAATTCCAGTATAGCAGAGTTTAAGGATTTGGCAGACAGACATTATGATGCCCTCGATACAAAGAGGCTATTTAT
>JACRHA010000006.1 GCA_016234185.1 Nitrospirota bacterium | reverse complement strand
GGTATCTTTTGGACACCCTGTCCAAAAGTATACCCCCTCTCCTTAGATTGAGGATTTGCCTGTGAAACAGATCTCCAGGACTCCAGGGAGTTTGAAGAAGAAAGCTGCCGGCCAGTTTAAGTCTCATGCCTCCTCAAGGTCTGATCTGTCAGACAGACGGCACACCTCTGTGCAGGCTCCTTATCAGATAGGGAAGTTCAAGGAACTTGCCAATAGATGTCATACGCCTGTTCAGTTTAGGACCCTGCTCGATCAACTAGAAAAGTATATCCCCTATGAGGGGTTTGCATGTGGCTGGGGCAATCCGGCCATATACGCTGTATCCTTTTTTTACACAAGAAACTATCCGAAGGAATTTTTGAATTGGTATTTAACAACCGGAATGCTCGGTAAAGATCCTGTGTTTAATAGGTGGCTTGGCACCCAGCAGCCCCAGATCTTCTCGGAGGTTGTTGAAGATCTTGGAGATCAGTTTCCTCGGGATTTTATTCAGAAGATTAAAGAATTTAAACTATGGCACATGATAACAGGCGGGCGGGTAGAGATACCTGATGAGCTGGTCAGTTACTTCGCAGTGGTTATGAGATCCAGGGAGGTGTGCGAATTAAATAGGGATCTCTTTAATGAACTTCTTCCATTACTTCACAATGCGCTTCTTAAGACCTATCCCAATGGGGTTTTGACGCCACAGCAGACCGAGATACTTTGCGAAAAGTGTAAAGGTAAGCTTAACGACAAAGGTATAGCAAAGAAGATGGATATTTCAGTGTCCGCAGTTAAAAAGCAATTGACAGAAGTCAGAAAGAGGCTTTGTGCAAAAACCAGTTGCAACGCAGTTGCAATTGCATTGCAAAACAGGTTCATCACTATCGTATACGATTAAGGTCTGTTTTTATTCTTTTGGCTCCCGCAGGCCATAGGCCTTCATCTTATTCTGAAGTGTGGCCCGGATGATTCCAAGGAGCCTTGCGGCCTTAGTCACATTTTCTCCGGTCTTGGATAGGGCATCTAAGATGGCCCTCTTCTCTGCGATCTCAGGGGACGCCCGTGCAATATCTTTTAGGTCCTTTCCTTTGTTTTCTCTTTAGATTCCTCCTCTCTCATAGGTGCTCCCCCCCGATAAATAGACAGACTATGTGAGAAAAGTCACTTAAATAGCAATAAAAGATATTGTAATATTAGTAAAATTTAGGAAAAGATAACTCGAAAGGAGGCAAGACAATGGCTACTGATAGATTAGTAGTGATTATAGAGAGGCTTAGGGCAGGTGAAGATCCTGCAAATTTAAAAGAAGCGGCACAGGAGCTTTTGACCTCGATACCTCGTGAGGAATTATCCTTTGCAGGGCAGAAGCTCGTCGAGGCAGGGCTTGCGCCTGAGGACTTAAAACATCTTTGCTCACTTCACATGGGAATGCATGACGACGAGACAGGAAGGATAAAGGCAGGGCTTGCCCCAGGCCATGTCATTCACACGCTTGTATCTGAACATGAGATGATATTGCACTTTCTTGATGAACTTGAGAAGCTCAATCAGGCTGCTCAGAAGATGGCAGGCTACAGCACCAACAAGGATGAGGTCAAAAAAGTGATGCATATTGCAGAACATCTGATTGGGGCAGAACCGCATCATCAAAGAGAGGAAGAGGTCCTCTTCCCTGAAGTAGAAAAAAGGGGTGTCTCCGGTCCGCCACAAGTTATGAGGATGGAGCATGAGGACCTGAGGAGGAGGAAACATGAGCTCATGGAGATCTCAGAGACATCTGATAAGTTAGATTTCAACACGTTCAGGAAGAGATTAGATGCCACTGCCAGGTTTATTGTCCTCACCCTGAGGGATCACATATTCAAGGAGAACAACATACTATATCCCATGGCCCTTCAGGTGATCCAGGATAGGGACTCATGGGATAAGATGAAATCGGAGTGTGACAAGATCGGGTACTGCTGTTTTACTCCGGAGGTTTAGAATTCTAAGTTAGGAATTAACAAATGACGGCCGCAAAGAAATCACATTCTCGTCCAATACCCTCAGGTTACCTGGGATTGGTATAAATTAAGAGGCCATTAAAAGGGCGCGTTCGGCCTCTTTGGGCAACTCAATCAGCACAAAATACCTTGCAGGGTACAAATAATCTTCACCCGATTCATCAATAATCCGAAGATGATGTTCCCTCTTAGCAGCTTCATCCGGTAAAACCTGATAGATCTTGCGTAACTCTAGATCGGGCTCAGTATCAGTAATGCAAACTGCAAATTTTTTTTCCTGGCCTTGTCGTGTTTTCATAACTCTTCAGTCCAAAAAGCGCTTTATATTGAAGGGATTATAAGTGTCAAGGATTTATTAAATTCTGTTATTCTAAACCAGTTTAGTATAATTCAAGGATTTTGAGAGCCCAACTCATAGCGATAGATGCCAAGGTTAAAGAGCGGTTTGTCTGGCAAAAAGGAAATATTAAGCAGTTTTGGCAGCCTTCTTCTTTTCCACCTTTGTCTCCTTCTTCCACTCGCTCCTTTCTCATTCATCAATTAACTATTTGGATACCTTAAGAGAGGTGTCAAGTTTGACAGGATAGTATTGGGTAATTATCTCAAAATGCTTATCCATGGTTGAGATCTGACATTGGTTTTCTTGAGCTATCACTGCTATATAGCAATCAACCAGGTGGATGGAACGGCCCTTTTTGTTTAACATATGGGAGAGCATTCCCGCCCTCTGCCAGGTCTCTTGTGATTGAGATACAAGCGCGAGCGTTTCTGATAATTCTGTTATGGTTGAAATCTCATTTTGAGATTTGGCCCCCTGTAAAAGCTCTGCTATTACTACATCGGAAATATAGGCCATCTCCTGGGTCATGAGTTCATCCACCCTCTCGACAAGCTTACCATGAGGCATAATTTTAAAGTATTCAATCCAGATAGATGTGTCGATAAGAATCCTTTTAGCGCTCACGATGCCTGATTTCATCTGCAGTGAGGTCGAATTTAAGCTTTCCCTTTAAGGACTTAATCTTTTCAATCTTCTTTCGCCTCAAATACTCATCGATTGCAATACCAACGGCCTTGGCCTTCGTCTCCGCTAATAGCTCCTCTAACTTATTATGATCTAGGGTTACTGTTCCTCTCATGTTCTATTTTTTCTCTTATTTTGCACAATTATATACTATGTAAATGCACAACTCAATTATATGAATATGTGCCCAGACCTTTTTGCATTTATATTTAATCGTTGCCGTCACTATTCTCTCCATTTCATCTGTTTCCTGAATGAATCGATTACTTCTGCAATATATGATTTCTTCTTTGCCTCGTAATCCTTGCTGTAATCAATAGTCTCTATAGGGCCATCCGGAATCTTTTCATCAGCCTTAAGCCCGGCAATCATCTTCCGGTTGACAAGGGCAGGTTCATAACCCGGATTTATCTCTATTGCCCTGTCCAACGCAGAAATAGCCTGTTCCCTTTTTCCCAACTTGGCATAACAGAGCCCCAAATTACCGTAAGACTGATAGTGATTTTTTACAATATTCAGGCAGTCCTTAAAGCTTGCTATCGCCTTCTCCCATTTCGCTTCTTCCATATAGTCGCAAGCCTTCTCGAAAATGTCCATACACTTAAGAAATGCCTCCAGTCCAACTCCTTGCACCTTCCTGATGTTCTCCTCCATACCGGAAAGGAAGTCCCGTGCCTGTCTCACTATATCGTCATCGCCGGAGCCGATCTCTATAACCTTTTGATACGCCTTTATGGTATTGCCGAGGTCGAGCTTCTTCTGATATGAAAGCGCCAGGTTGAATTGAGCATCTATAAAATAGGGGAATATATCCAATGCTTTCTTAAAGCACCTTATTGCTTCATCATACTGCTCTCTTAAGGCATGCACGACGCCCATTCCAAAGTGCACGGTCTGATAATCGGGATAGAGTGTCATTAATCCTTTAATGATGTCGGCCCCTTTATCAATGAAGCCCATTTCAACCATACCCAGCGCGTCGTTTACCTTCCTGTCGATCTCATCATCAAGGGCTATTATAAACCGCTTTTTAGCGGTCTTTTTGAATTTCCTTATCTTCTTCATCCCTTACCCCTCCTCATTTTCCAAAAGCATTTCAAATAAATGTACCCGTCCCGTTTAGTTCCTACTAAATCTTCCCCTCCACAATCGCAATCTCATCCGGAGTGAGGCCATACAGGGGCAGCGCTCTCCGCCTGCCCTGATCATTTTGTTTATCCCGCGTTCAGGGACGGTGGCTTCTGTTACTGTGCTGCGGTACTATATGCCTGCCCATCAATCAGTAGGATAAACTGAAACAAGTTTAATTCTGGTGGAGGGTGCCGGGATCGAACCGGCGGCCTGCTGATTGCGAACCAGCCGCTCTCCCAACTGAGCTAACCCCCCGCACTCGAACAAGAAAATAGCGATTACTCTTTATTGGAAGGATTTAATCTATGCCTGATCCTCCCTAGATATTTATTTAAGATATGACCCCTTGGAAGGAATGTTAATGCAGGGTCATCCCTTATCCCAAGCCTTTTCATCTCTCTCTTCATGCCTTTGTGATGTTCATCTAGCTGCAAACCGAGATTGAATGTCTGAACCGCCTTCTCCTTATCTTTTGCCCTTGCGTAAACCTTTCCAAGATTAAAATAAAAATCGGGCTGATAACTATCCTGGTCCAGCGCCGCCCTACATCTCCTGATCGCTTCTTTTAGATCTCCCCCATTCATCGAAATAGTAAGGCCAAGATAAGAATCAAGCTCCACTGGAACCGATCGCTCTTTTTCTTTATAGCAATTCCGGGCTTTGGTAAGGCTGGCAATGGCGCTGGACCATGCCCCTTCGCGGACATAGATAAGCCCTAGTTCCAGGTATTCATCACAGGTCATCTTATTTGTATCTCCTTTTGGACTGTCTTTTTGTGGCCTGCCTTTTAGCATATTGATTTATTATACAATAGGTTTCGATTCTATGATCCTGTAAAATCTTGGCCTATATATGAGATCGAATAGGCCCTCCTTGTCAGGAAAAAGTTCAAGGACCAACCTCTTTGTCTCTTCAACTACCTGCCTTGCCTCATCCCAGGCAAGATCAGAATATTGAAGCCTGTCTGACGCAGAGTCTACGATAAATCGAACCCTTTGAATCCTCTCTTCTTCATTAAAGAGTCCTTGTCTATAGTTATCCTCTTTCAGATATAGCCGGCCTGATTCGATCTTCCTGTCCCTCTCTTCAGACTTAAGCATTATTATCCCCTCAACGAGATGATTCAAGGGGGAATAAGGAGCCCAATCCCTTCCCTACACCCTACCCCCTATACCCTATACCCTACACCCTACCCCCTACCCCCCAGCTTTATGGCTACCCTTCTCCCGGAAACCGAGACCCTCCCCTCTTCGTAGAGTCTTATTGCATAGGGAAATAATTTGTGTTCCTCCTTTAATATCCTGGCAGATAAAGACTCTTCTGTGTCGCCTTCCAGAACGGGGACAGCGACCTGGGCTATGATCGGTCCCTTGTCTACCCCCTCCTCAACGAAATGGACAGTACAGCCGGCAATCTTTACGCCATATTCAAGCGCCTGCCTCTGGGCAGACATCCCGGGAAAGGAAGGGAGTAGCGCAGGGTGTACATTCATAATCCTGTTTCTGTATGCATCAATCAGGTGCCTTGTGACTATCCTCATATAGCCTGCAAGGACAACCAGATCCATATTGTATCTTTTTAAGATATCCAGAATTTCCAGATCATAGGAGGTCCTGTCTTTAAAAGCAGTCGGATCCAGGTATACTGTATCTATGCCTTCTTTTGCGGCCCTTTCAAGGGCAGGGGCATCTTTCTTATCGCTTATTACTACACCTATCTCCACATCCAGATATCCACTTTTGATGGCATCTATTATTGCCTGGAGGTTTGTCCCCCTTCCTGATGCAAGCACCCCTAATTTTAGTCCGGTTTTCGACATATCCCCAGGCCTATCTTATTTGAACTACCTCCGAATCCCCCTTAGTTATCTTCCCGATGACCTGAGCCTTCTCGCCAAGCTTACCCGCCTGCGTTACAAACGATGGTCCATCCTCTTTTGCTATTATTAGTACCAGCCCTATCCCCATATTGAAGTCCCTGTACATCTCATCAAGGTCTATCCCCCCCCTCTCCCTTATCAGGTCAAATATATAGGGAACATTCCAGCTTCACTCCCTGATTGTAGCCTGACAGCCCTGGGGGAGTATCCTTGGTATATTATCAATAAATCCGCCCCCTGTAATATGCGCTATCCCTTTTATCTTGAAATCAGACCGTAACGAAAGGATATTCTTCACATAAATCCTGGTAGGGGCAAGGATCTCCTCTCCAATTGATGTCTTAAGGCCTTTAACCTTGTCACCTATCTTATAACCTGCGATATCGAAGAGCACCCTCCTTGCAAGAGAGTATCCGTTGCTATGGAGGCCGGAGGATGAGAACCCTGCAATCAGATCCCCCGGTCTAATCTCGCTGCCATCTATTATCTCATCCTTTTCTACAATCCCGACTGCAAAGCCGGCAAGGTCGTACTCGCCCTCCCTGTAAAATCCGGGCATCTCTGCTGTCTCGCCGCCAATTAAGGCGCATCCCGCCTGCCTGCAACCCTCCGCTATTCCTTTTATGACCTCTTTTGACTTGGAAATATCCAGCCTCCCGGAAGCAAAGTAATCGAGGAAAAAAAGCGGTTCAGCCCCTGTAACTGCAACGTCATTGACACACATGGCCACAAGGTCTATCCCTATGGTGTCATGCCTCCCCATCTCAAAGGCAATCTTTAATTTTGTACCAACACCGTCAGTGCCAGATACAAGGACCGGCTCCCTGTATTTGTCTTTCTTCAGGGCAAAGAGGCCGGCAAAGCCTCCGATATCTGCCAGTACCTCTGGCCTGAATGTGGACTTAATGACAGGTTTTATCGCCCTGACAAATTCATTCCCGGCCTTTATATCAACCCCTGCATCCTTGTATGTTATCTTAGGCATCTTATATATAAAGTTTATATTTATGGTAATTGATATGTAAAAATTGGCCTATTATAATACATTAAGGACGGTTATATCAATCTATGGAGCAGGGCATAAAGATTGACGGGGGATACGGGGAAGGCGGCGGCCAGATCCTGCGTTCCGCCCTTGCCCTTTCATCACTTACAAAGAGGCCTATGGAGGTACATAATATAAGAAAGGGGAGGAAGAACCCTGGCCTTCAACCTCAGCACTTAACATCTGTGCTTGCTGCTCAGAAGATAGCATCTGCTGATATTTCAGGGGCAGCACTGGGATCACAGCATTTAAGATTTCTGCCCAAGGGAATTCAAGGAGGCAACTATTCATTCGATGTCTCTGAAAAGAAGGGTTCTGCAGGATCGGTTACACTCGTCCTTCAGACAATCCTTCTCCCTTTATCCCTTGCAATCAGGGGATCAACAATCGGGATTATAGGTGGTACACATGTCCCATGGAGCCCGTCATTTCAATACCTTGATCATATCTTTCTCCCTGTGGCTAAGAGGATCGGTCTTGACATCAGGCTTACACTTGAGAGGTGGGGGTTTTATCCAAAGGGCGGCGGGAAGGTGGAGGCAGAGGTATTACCAGCCGGGTCATTCTCTGCGATAGACATTAAGGAGAGGGGCGACCTTAAGAGGATATGGGGGGTCTCGGCCACATCTAACCTGCCAAGGTCTATTGCAGAGAGACAGAGGGATCAAGCCGTAACGATCTTAAAAGGCAGGGGATTTGCACCCCAAATCGATATAGTCGAAGCCCCATCCATCGGGCAGGGGACATTTTTGATATTAATTACAGAATTTGAGAACTCCATAGCTGGGTTCTCCTCCCTGGGCGCAAGGGGGAAGAGGGCTGAAAAGGTGGGTGAGGAGGCAGCAACTGCATTTCTTGATTTTTATCAATCAGGAGCAGCCCTGGATCCCTATCTCGCAGACCAGCTCCTTCCCTATCTTGCCATTGCAAAAGGCGAGTCAATAATAACGACCTCCAGGATCTCAAGGCATCTGTTGACCAATATCTGGGTTATTGAGCAGTTTTTACCTGTTAAGTTTATTGTGGAAGGGAAGGAAGGAGAACCGGGGAAGATAACCGTGTCAGGTTAGGTGAGATAATTTTACCTTGTCGATTTTATCCTGGAGTGATAATCTTGATAAAGAGGTTGTCCTGGCTATGAAGGCGATTGTAAAGACTAAAAGGGGTAAGGGGTTGGAGATGAGGGAGCTTCCCCTGCCTTCTCCCGGCTCTGATGAGGCCTTGATCAAGGTTGAGGCCGTATCGATCTGCGGTACTGACCTTCATCTGGATCAGTGGGATGGATGGGCCCGGGAGCGCGTGAAGAATATCCCTCAGATCATTGGACACGAGTTCTGCGGAAAGGTAATTGAGGTTGGAGGCTCGGTTACCAGGGTCAAACCTGGTGATTATGTGTCGGCAGACAGTCACATACCCTGTCTTTTTTGTATTCCGTGTCTGCGCGGGGAGCATCATCTCTGCTTTAACCTCCAGATCCTGGGTGTTGACCGGGACGGCTGTTTTGCGGAGTATATAACGATCCCTGAGAGGAGCCTCTGGAAGAATAGGCCGACCCTTCCCCCTGAGATCGCCTCGATCCAGGACCCGTTGGGGAATGCCGTATATGCAACCTTAGTCGAGCCGGTGGCAGGTCAGGATCTGGTAATTCTGGGGGATGGCCCGATCGGCCTGTTTGCCACAGGAATAGCCAGGGCTGCCGGCGCCTCCAGGATTATGCTTAGCGGATTAAATCCCCTCTGTCTTAATATCGGACAGATGATGGGGGCGGACCATGTCTACCATGCAGGAGAGACAGATATTGTAAAGGCCGTCCTTGGAGAAACAAAAGGGGTTGGCACTGATATAGTCCTTGAGATGTCGGGATCCCCCAGGGCGATATCGGATGGCCTTACCCTGGTGCGAAAAGGGGGACGGTTCTCCGCCTTCGGTATCCCTTCCAGGCCGGTATCCATAGACTTCAACGAGCAGATTATCTTTAAGGGAATAAGGCTTTATGGTATAAATGGCAGGAGGATGTTTGAGACATGGTTTCAGATGGCCGGACTCCTTAATTCCAACCGCCTTGACCCGAGGCCGGTCTTAACGCATTACCTTATGTTTGATGAATTTGAAAAGGGCTTCCTCTGGATGGAGGAAACACCAAGACAGGCGGCGAAGGTGGTTCTTTTTCTGGATCCTCATCTATTTAAGGAGGCAGAGGGGAGGAGATGATCGAAGATGTGAGGAGGGCCCTCCAGGATGAGTTGGAAAAGATCGACAAAGCAGGCATTACAAAAGAAGAACGTGTGATCGCCTCACCCCAGTCTGCACATGTTATTGTCCAGGGCAAAGTATATCTTAATCTCTGCGCAAACAATTATCTGGGATTAGCCGACCATCCTGATCTGATTGAAGCGGCTAAGAAGGCGCTTGACCAGCGGGGATATGGGATGGCCTCAGTCCGCTTCATCTGCGGAACGCAGGATCTTCACCATATGCTGGAGGAGAGGATCAGCAGATTTTTAGATACCGATGCCGCCATCCTTTATTCCTCTTGTTTTGACGCCAACACAGGACTTTTCGAGACACTCTTTTCAGAGCCTGATGCCATCTTTTCCGATGCATTAAACCACGCATCTATCATTGACGGGATCAGACTCTGCAAGGCGGCCCGCTATCGCTACAACCACCTGGACATGTCAGATCTGGAAAGGCAGCTCCAGGAGGCAAAGACACACCGTTTCCGGATCATTGCTACAGATGGTGTCTTCTCTATGGATGGGGAGGTTGCCCCACTTGGTCGGATCTGCGACCTGGCTGAACAATATGAGGCGCTTGTTATGGCGGATGATTCCCATGCTACAGGGTTTTTAGGAGAGGGAGGGAGGGGTTCGATAGAATATTGTAGTGTCATGGGGCGTGTTGATCTTATTACCAGTACACTGGGAAAGGCTATGGGCGGGGCCTCAGGCGGTTTTACCGCCGGAAGACGCGAACTGATAGCCATACTCCGCCAGCGTTCAAGACCATATCTTTTTTCAAATGCCATCCCCCCTATGACAGCCGCGGCATCCCTTGCGGCCTTTGATCTTATTGAAAAAAGACCTGATCTCAGGGTACGCCTCTGGGAGAATACCCAGTTCTTTCGAAAGGCATTAACAGAGGTCGGTTTTCGGATCAGGCCGGGATTCCACCCGATCGTGCCTGTCTTAATCGGAGATCCGGTCCGGGCCAAGGAGATGGCGCAGCGGCTCTTCGAAGAAGGGATCTATGTTGTTTCTTTCTCCTATCCGGTTGTTCAGGTGGGGGAGGACCGGATCAGGGTCCAGCTCTCTGCAGCACACACAAAGGCAGATCTTGAGTTTGCCCTGGAGAGATTTACTAAGGTGGCAAAGGAGATGAGGATAATACCCTGATCAGACCATGCCTTATTGGTCTATCCCGTCTTTTGCTGGGCCGGAACAAACTTCAGGGCGACACCATTATTACACCACCTCTGGCCTGTTGGCGCCGGGCCATCATTAAACAGATGCCCATGATGACCTCCGCACCTGGCACAGTGATATTCCGTGCGGGGGAAGATCAGCTTAAAATCTCTCTTTGTTTCCAGATGCCCCTCTATGGAGGTAAAGAAGCTTGGCCAGCCTGTGCCGCTGTCGAATTTCATTTCCGATGTAAACAGAGACAGCGCACATCCTGCGCAGACATATTCGCCCTTCCTTTTTTCCCCATTTAGCGGGCTTGAATATGGACGCTCTGTCCCCTCTTCCCGTAAGACAGAAAACTGCTCAAGGGTCAGCAATCTTTTCCATTCTTCCTCTGATTTGTGGATCTGTTCGATTTTAATAGACATGGTTTTGCCCTCTCCATAGACCCTTGGTGCAGTGAAGGGAAACATAATAATACCAAGAGAAAGGATCAAAAAGCGCCGCCTGGTAATCGGCAAGAACACCCCACCTGGCTCAAAGTTAAATCTGTTGTTCATATGTTTATTTTAGTAGCCTGGTCTTGCCGGTGTCAACCTTGATCAGTCGCAATCCTTTATTCATCACGGTCTTCCCCCCCCTCTTTACTAAAGGGGAGGCCGGGAGGGGTTAGTCTTCAATCCTTTATTCATTAGGTCTTAGATTCTCACAAAAGCGGACAAAAAAGAAAAGAACTCCCCTCAATAGCGTCACCACCTTACAATTTTCAAATCATCTATGTTATCGAAGTGGGCATCCCCTGTAGCAAGGGGCAGGTTTTGCTCTATGCAGATGGCTGCAATCCATAAATCATTTTCAGGGATAGGGCGGCCTTTCTGTTTTAACTTCAATCGTATGACGCTATAATGATTGGCTGTTTCCCTTGTAATGTTTAAGATATTGCAGGCATCAATAAATTCGTTATATTTTTTTAAATTTTCCCCTGACCGGGAGGAATTTCTGGCTGTAAATATAAGTTCTGCTATTACAGGGACAGGAAGATAAAGGGCTGATAAACCGGCAAACATATTGGCAATGATTGGGTCATTCTTGAATAATCGTATTACTATATTCGTATCAAGGCTAATCCTTCCATTCATCAGGACTTACCCTTTCAAACTCATCCTCCACCATCTCCATCATCCTGTTTGCATCTTCTTCGCTTAATATACCGGCGAACCTTAAAATAGGGTGTGAGATCTCCCTTTTAACAGAAACAGTCACCTCAACCTCAGTATTTTCCTTTATACCTTCAATAGGTTCCAGAGGTCTGAATACACCATGTTCATATATGGCATTAACAGTCTTTGTCATCTTCGATCACCTCCTCTTGAGGCAATTATAACAAATCACCTATATTATACAAAGGTTTTATTAATCAGGTCGGCATCAGTTTAAAGTCATGAGTTATGAGCAATGAGGCCTACAAACTCAACTCCCCCCATCCCCCTCTTTGAACAAAGAGGGGGAATTAGTCACCCTCCCTTTTATTTAAAGTGTAGACTTTGTTCTTCTCCCTTTAATCAAAGGCCATTTCTCTGCACCTCCTCTTTTTTAAAGGGGAGGCCGGGAGGGGTTAGTCTTCAATCATTCATCAAGTCTTAGATTCTCACGAAGTCGAAGAATATTTTAATCATAAATCCTTAACAGTTCATCTTCCATGATTATTAAGTGCTTCTTTAAAAGTTTGTCTTCATGCTTATCCAGAAAAGATTTCATGGCCACAAGCAGATGGCTTGTTTTGGTCTTCGTCAGCTTAATCAGGATAATACCGCCTACCTTATAAATAATGAATTTATAGTAATTCTGGAAATCGGCATCTCTGGTGATAATCCAGATTCTTCCTGCTTCGGCTAGTTTATAGACTTCGCCATTTTTTATTCCAGTCATTCCCATCTTCTTCAGATGTTGAACCTGAAACCCTCTATTTTCAAGGAAGTCAATCAGGGCATAGGGGATATTCTCGTCCAGCAAGAACTTAATGCTCATATGGCATAAGCCTCATACTCACAAAGTTTTGAGGCATATTTAATAGCCGCCTTGATATCTTCTGGTGTAAGAGATGGGTAATCACTGATTATTTCATCGGCAGTTACACCTTCAGCTACAAGGGAGACTATAAGATACACAGGAATCCTCGTGCCTTTAATGCATGGCTTGCCATGTAATATATCTGGGTCTGAGGAGATACGTTCAAAGATCTCTTTTTCTTCCATTGGTAATCACCTCCTTGATCTTATTATACAGGCTAAATTTCTCTTCTTATTATACGCTCTTCACATTTTACAAGATTACTTCTTAGTAGGTCGCAATCCCTTATTCATCAGGTCTTATCCGCCAACTAATTTCAATCGCTCTCTTATCTGCCGTTAAGGGCAATTTATTTTTAAAAGGGCCATCGTTTAGATAAAGTGGCGCCCTCTTCTTGCCGCCTGAGCCACGGATGGCGAAGGCGACATTATCCTATAACAATAAAGTAGTAAATTCATTTTGAAATTCGGTTTTCTTTAACGCCTCATTATAGAAAGGCATACCCCAAACATTATATTTCTTAGAATTCCATAATACATTTATCCGATGTTTCTCTCTCAATGATTTTAAGAAGTTCTCTTTCCATTCATCCTCTTTTAACCGGTTCCCGCCTTTCGGTTCAATGAACACCTGGCAATGTAATGAAATATCCGAATCTTTCTTTTTGAGGAATAGAACAAAGTCTGGTTCAATCGGTTGACCGTCATTAAAGGTATAAATCTGGAAATGTCGCCATTTCCAACTGAAAGTGATTTTCCTATAGTCATATTGTTAGCACTTTGATTTAATTCTCTTTATAATATAAGTAGTCTGTTTTCTGTATGAAAATAGAAATATGAACAATAGCAATGCAAGTAAAATATAAGAATTCCAGTCTGTTAATATCGGGAGCTTAGATTCGATCAGCTCATAAACTTTCAATAATACAAGAAGGATAAACAATGAAGTGAGTGGCCTGTACATATTATTGAACTCAGATAACAATTCAATTTTTGAATCCTTCTGCGATGCAGCAATAAAGTCTTTGTAGTCTGCAAAGTTTAGGAACGCGAGTTTTCTTAAAATAGGCTCAATTATCAATGAACCAATCCTGCTTACAACCAGTCCGATGAAATAACATACGAAAACCCCTATGATTAGATTCTCTTGTAGAAATGAGTATGTTGTAATTTCCCTTGAAAGAACAGCAAAAAGTATTCCCGGTAACAAATAATTAAATAAGTTATACGATGATATTTTGTCTAATAATTCTTTCATTTTTAGTCACCAAAAGAAAGAAAAAAGGGGTTTATTTTCCCCTCACCCTCATCATCCCAAACCCTTTAGTCCTCACCATCCCTGCGGAACCTTTCCCCCCCAGGCAATCTGCATTCCTCATCCAGTGGGCGATGCACAACCCACCCTCTCCCTGAGGTAGAGGAATAAAAAGAATTGCAAAGGCCGAGGGCAAATACGGCACTATTGTATCTTGTAATTTTCTTTGATTCCATCCTTATCAAGTCTCTTTTCTATCACACTTGCCGACACCGGAAGGTTTTTCCCAAATGTGCTGTGATTAACTCCCATGCGAAGTCCCAATTTTGCTCCAGGGACACACCCTCACCTTTGATTTTCTTTATCCATTTCTCGGTTTGCTTAATCAGGCTTTCTTGCGGAACAAGAACCAAGCTGACAAATGCGTATCTCTTGACCTCCACTCGTAAATAGACTATAATTATGGTTAAAGTTAAATATTAAAAGGAGGATTAAGATGACCAAAACCTTGCCTCTTGCAGAGGCAAAAAAGAAGCTCTCTGCCATTATAAAGGATGTAGATGAAAAATATGATCGTTTTACCATAACCAAAAATGGGGTAGACAAGGCTATTATTATGAGTACCGAAGAATTTGAAGGGCTGATGGAGACACTGGATATCCTCTCAAACAGGGAGGAGACCAGGGCGATTTCCAGGGCAAAGAGAGAGGTCAGGAAGGGAAAGACCGTGGCGCTTAAAGAGTTCAAGGAAGGGTTAAAGGTTAAGTGATCTATAACATAGAACTTGCGCGAGAGGCAGAATCTGATCTTGAATCTCTCCGCAAATCTGACAAGAAACTCTTTAAGAGGATCCTGGCAAAGATCGAATCTCTTTCTGAGCGACCCCAAGAAGGCAAACCTCTTGTTGGTAATCACAAAGGAGAATTTTCTCTCCGGGTGGGTAACTACCGTATTGTCTATGAGATTGACACCCGGAAATATATTATCTATATCCTTACAGTAAAACATAGAAAAGAAGTCTATTGACCTGAACCTCATAAGTGAGAGACAACCTCATACTTCCCCAGCCCAAAACTCGTCCCCTTCCCAACATGCAGATACCCTTCCAATATGAGTAGATGCATCTCCCTTTTAGCAGGCATTCATCACAATCTTTGCTTCTTATGGCACAGACGACTTTTTTAAAGACATGGCCAAAGCCTCTCCTGAAAGTAGAGCCTTTGTATGGCGGAAGGAGGATCTTGTCCTCTGCAAGAAGACCGAAGAAATATGATGAAAAGCTGATATAGAGTAACATTCTCCGGTACCCCTTGATAGAATATGTCCGAAATATAACAGATATATACCAATTAGGCAAGCAATTGTTATATACAAGCGATAAATATTATGAAGGTATCTGATTTTTGTGCCGGCGATAGGCTTAGTACCTGCTAACATCTTATTTTACTCTACTTTTTGTAACAATCAGCCCTGTAATCAAAATCACCAATAGGTCTATTGAATGTGAACGCTACGGGGCGTAGTATAAGTATGTTGGCAGTCTTACCAATGCTTCCACTAATAGCAGTAAATGGCAGGGAAATGACAAATATTGAACCTCCAATCGCTATCGAGACAAGACCTAAAGGCCTTGCTAAAAGTGCATCTACTGCTATAGAGATATCCTTGTCTTCATCCATGGCAAAAGCTAAGGCCGGGGTCGAAACAACAAGGAGGATTAACGAAATAATAAATATCTTCTTCATCATAAACCCAGGAAACATTTAAATGATTCTATATTTATTATACAACATAAATAGACCTTGCATCCACACACACTACCCGCAGGCACCGAAGATTGAAATCTCAACTTAATAGGGTATAAAATAATAATTAGAGATGCATGTATTCTTGAGATATGTTCAGGATAATCAAAGATAAATTCTTCCCGGCTGGAATTATTCTGATATTTATTATTTCAGGATGCGCCTCAATTGAACATAAAATAGATCAACTTCCTTTAGGGGCAACTACAGTCGAGGTTTCGGATGCCCTCAAGGAAGAAAGATATACTGTAATTGAACACAAAAGCGGGCCAGATGGTGTTGTTGATGTGCGCCGGTACAGCTTCTATTTCGACCTACGCAAATGGGATTTAACCTTCAAGGACGATAAGCTTATCAGTTGGAAGCCGGCTGAAACAGGGCCTGATTACAGCAAGCAATATAATGAGTCAGAAGGTATAGGCTATCCTTGCGAAGATCCCCTTCTTGGAATCGCAATTGCATGTATCTTCTTTTCCTGCGATGATTGAACTGCCCCTTCTACCCTGTTTTAAATGGAGGAATTATCCCCTCTTTGGAAAAGGGGTGAGGGGAGATTTTATAATATTTTCACACAACTAAAGCCCGGTTAACTTTTATTTATGATCCTAAAGGTCTCTTCGTATATCCTCTCACGCGGGCCGATAGTTACAACCTCGAT
>JACRHA010000061.1 GCA_016234185.1 Nitrospirota bacterium | reverse complement strand
TCAAGGATAGAAAATGACTCCCCCTTATCTGCCCTCGAAGATATCTCCCGATCGAGCGGAACCCTCCCAAGAAAAGAGACCTCAAGCACAGCAGCCAGTTTTTCTCCACCGCCGGGCGTAAAGGGGTCAATCTCGTGCGAGCAGTTTGGACATATAAGGCCGGACATATTCTCTATAATCCCTATCACCTCAACCTGGTGCGACTTTGAAAAGAGCACTGCCTTCTTCGCATCAAGGAGGGACGCCTCAGTCGGAATAGTGACTACAACAGATCCGTCCACCTTTCCCATTAATTCGATCGTACTGAGAGATTCATTGCCGGTACCGGGCGGCAAATCAACAAAGAGGTAATCAAGCTCACCCCAGTTTATCGTTCCTAAAAGCTCTGTTATGAAATCATACTTTACTGCATCACGCCAGACTATAGGCTCTTCAGGTCTTTCAATGAGAAAGGCAATGGATGCAACCTTAAAGTTGGTACTGATCTCTAATGGGATAATCCCATCATCGTTGCTCTTTAATCGCTTTCCTTCAACACCAAGCATCTTAGGGATATTAGGGCCATGGATATCAGCGTCAGCTATCCCAACCTTATAGCCCAATTTATGGAAGGCACTGGCAAGATTGGCAGTAACAGTAGACTTACCCACACCACCCTTATTGCTCATAATAAGGATCTTGTGTCTGATCTTCTCCATCCTCCTCTCAATGAGCCATTTATTATGCTCGTTATGATCTATCTTACAATCAAACTGTTTTTCGCACATTGCACAACAGTACATCAACTTACAATCCATGCAAGACTCCTTTCAGGAAAGCTATTTTACATATAAAAAGCTTAATAGACCAATGTACTATTTGTCAACAGAAAAGAGATAGGATAAGGGGCACCTCTCGCAGAGGGGCTTCTTTTTGCAGAAATCCTTCCCGACCTTTACAATAAGGGCATGGTATTCATTAAAGAGCTCAGGATCGTGGGGAAGCCACTTCATGAATATCTGCTGGACCTCCCGGTAATCTGATGCAGAAGATATAATCTTGTGCATAAAGAGGATCCTCTTTGTATAGCTATCCACAACAAATATAGGTACCTCTCCGGCATAGAGGAGCATGGAGTCTGCTGTCTCCTCCCCTATCCCCTTCACACCTAAAAGCCTCTCCCTTAATCTGGAGGCCTCCTCACTAAACATGATGTCGAGATCCCCTTTGTAGTCATTAAAAAGAAGATCAAGAAAGGCCTTCAATCTGTTTGCCTTTACATTATAAAAGCCGGAAGGCCTGATTAAAGAGGCCAGATGCTCCAAAGAAAGTCCATGCAGTCCGGGAGGATTAAGGAGCCCTTCTTCCTTCAAGTTATAAATGGCCTTCTCAACATTCCTCCAGGCCGTATTCTGGGTCAATATTGCTCCGACTGCAACCTCAAAGGCATCATCAGCCGGCCACCAGCCCTGCGGGCCGAAATAGTCAAAAAGCCTTTTATATATGTCCAGGAGGATGTTGCCGGCCGGCGGGGAAGGGGCAGCTAACTTCCCTGAGCGGATTCTCCTGTTGTTTCTCTTACCCACCTGAGATAATCCTCTGATCCGTGAATTATTGGTAATGCAATGACCTCCGGCACCGTATAGCTATGGAGCTTTTTCACCAGACCAACTATATCATTGAAGAGCGCACCTCTGCTCTTGGCAATTATAAGAAGCTCATTTTCCCTGCATATCTCTCCCTTCCATCTGAATAACGAGACTATACCGGGGATTATATTTGCGCAGGCAATAAGCCTATCCTCAAGGAGTTTTCTGCTGATATCCTCTGCCTCCTCAGACGAAGAGGCCGTGATGTAGACTACTATTTCATCAGACATGTAAGGATGACTAGTCTCTATCTTTGTGTATGGTTGGTGTAATAAAGATTAAAAGCTCGTTCTGATTCTCAACCCTGGCCTCTTTCTTGAATAACCAGCCGAGAAGAGGGATCTTTGATAGCCAGGGAACACTGGCCTCACTTGATGATTCGCTCCTGGTAAATATACCACCGATAACAATGGTCTCACCATCCTCGACCAGGAGATCGGTCTCAGCCGTCCTTGTCAACAGAGGCGGGATATTCTGAACCTGTCTGCTGAAATCCGGATCCTTCTTGTCTGTCTTGACATGCATGACTATCTGATTGTCAGGTGTTACATGGGGCGTAACAGTCAGCTCCAGCTTTGCATCGATAGTTGTTACACCTGTGGTCGCACCAGTTGTCCCTGTAGTTCCTGTGGTGCCGCCAGTTACAGTCGTACCTACTATTGTTGATGTCGGTATCAGTATCTCTGTGCCGCTTGAGATCTTTGCCTCTTTGTTGTTCAGTGTCAGTACCTTAGGGTTAGAAAGGATCTTTCCATGGCCCCTGTCCTCCATAGCAGATAATTGCAGGTCAAGCTGAAAGGTGTTAGAGATATTCCCGAATAGAAGTCCCAGGGCGCCTCCACTGCCGCTCCCCACATTGGCTGGCAGGTTAACGATAAAATTATTACCGCTCAACCCGACCCCTCCTGTTAATGCCGTTGAAGAAGTAGAACCGGATGCAGCACCTGTTGCCTGAAATGTCCCCGCAGATGTGCTCTGCGACAGATTCCCTCCCCACTGCACACCAAGTTCTCTCGTGAAGTTCGTATTGACCTCAACAATTCTCGCCTCAATTAAGACCTGAGGTGTCTTGCTG
>JACRHA010000059.1 GCA_016234185.1 Nitrospirota bacterium | reverse complement strand
GGGGATAAACATACTAAGATCAAGGGTGATACCCCGAAGGAGTTGCAGGATCATGCCTGGTTTATTGCATATGCCCCTGCGGAGGACCCGAAGATAGCAGTGGCCGTGCTTGTAGAGCATGGCGGTCATGGAGGAAGCGTCGCTGCGCCAATTGCAAAGAGGATAATAGAGAGGTATTTAAAGGTCGATGAAGGAAAGGATAATAGAGGGCTTTGACTGGAGATTGATCTTCGTGATGTCCGCCATCACTATGATGGGGGTCCTCTCCATATACAGCATTACCTATGCCGAGAACTCAGGCGGATCTATGCCGCTTTATGTCAAGCAGATCTTCTGGGCTCTTATAGGTTTTTCCTTTTTCCTGCTCATCCTCTTTGTAGACTATCATGAGCTTGGGAGATTTGCCTATGTTTACTATTTTGGTCTAATAGTCCTGTTATTGCTGGTCCTGGCTATCGGAAAGACGGTAAATGGCTCACGGAGGTGGCTCTCCCTAGGCCTCTTCTCCTTCCAGCCTTCAGAGGTCGCAAGGTTCGTCGTGGTCATTGTCGTTGCCAGGTATCTGTCAGACAGAAAGAAGGGTGCAGGTTACAACCTGAAAGATCTCTTGGTCCCATCCCTGATGGCCATCATACCCACCATCCTTATATTAAAGCAGCCTGATCTTGGGACTGCGTTGGGCCTGATTTTCCCTGTAACCACCATGATAATAATCAGCGGGCTTAGGGCAAGGAGGTTCGGACTTGTTTTTCTCCTGTCGCTTATGACATTCCCATTCCTGTGGGAGGTCTTCTGGAGGTCTCTCAAGGGGTATCAGAGGGAGCGCATTATCACCTATATCGATCCTGGCGCCGACCCTCTTGGGATGGGGTATCAGGTGCTTCAGTCTAAGATAGCAATCGGCTCTGGCGGTATTTTTGGCAAGGGGCTCTTTGGGGGGAAACAGAGCCAGCTGAACTTCCTTCCATCGGGGCACACCGATTTTATCTTTGCTGTATTTGCTGAAGAGTGGGGATTTGCAGGTGTTGCGCTGCTCCTTGTCCTCTATCTGATTATAATAATGATAGGAATAGACATTGCTTATAAGGCGAGGGATGGTTTCGGCATGATGCTGGCTTCAGGTATTTTGTCCATGTTTGCCTTTTATACTATTGTTAACATCGGAATGACCCTGGGGATTCTTCCTGTGGTGGGGGTGCCGCTTCCGCTTATGAGTTACGGGGGTACCGCTATGATTACCACAATGGTATTCCTTGGGCTATTACTGAATATCAAGATGCGCACATCAGTGCTCTTTGATTACTAAGGGGTTAGTATAATGAAGAGGGAAGACCTTTTAAATTTAGTGGCAAGACCAAGCCGTTATATCGGAGGCGAGGTAAATTCCATAAGAAAGGATCATGAAAAGGTCAGGACAAAGGTTGCCCTTATTTTTCCGGATGCATACGAGATAGGGATCTCGCATCTTGGCCTGAAGATCCTGTATGAGATTATAAACAGCAGGGACGACCTGCTGGCGGAAAGGGCGTATGCGCCATGGCTCGACATGGAGGAGCTGCTGAGGAGGCATAATATGCCCCTCTCAAGCCAGGAGTCGGCAACACCGCTTTCAATGTTCGATATCCTTGGATTTACAATCCCATATGAGCTTACCTATACAAATATCCTGAATATCTTAGACCTTTCCGGAATCCCGGTAAGGTCAGAGGAAAGGGGGGTCGCCTATCCCCTTATTATCGGGGGCGGATCTGCTGTATTTAATCCTGAGCCAATGGCAGACTTTTTCGATGCTATAGTAATAGGTGATGGAGAAGAGGTAATAACCGAGATTATTGACTGCTACCAGAAGTGGAAAGAGGAAAAGGGGACGAAGGATGAACTCCTCCGCCTCCTGTCAGGGATCGAAGGGGTTTATGTCCCTTCACTTTTCCATATTGAATATAAAGACGACGGGAACATCAGGTCTGTTTATCCTGTTGGGAATGCCGCTGAAAAGGTAAAGAGGAGGGTAATCGCATCCCTGGATAAGGCGTCATTTCCGGTTAGGCCTATC
>JACRHA010000058.1 GCA_016234185.1 Nitrospirota bacterium | reverse complement strand
TTAATAGACCCCTCGAAGATATATTTAACCTTAAAAGTCTCCAACAGATAAAATAGAAGATGAAAGCAAAGGTTTTTCTGAAAATCGCCTGGCGTAATGTTCAGAGGAACAGGCGACGATCATTAATTACAATAGCTGCCATCTCACTGGGGCTTGCCTCTCTAATATTTTTTGGAGCTATAAATGACGGCTTCAACGAACAGATGATACGGAGCTCTGTACGGCTAATGATAGGTCATATCCAGATCCATCGCCAGGGCTACCAGGACGATCCGGATGTTGAAAAATTTATCACACACCCTGACAGGTACATGGCAGTGCTGAAGGATCTCCCCTATCCTATTTATTATGCGCCCCGGGTTAAGTTTCAAGGGTTGATAAGCAGTCCTGAAAATTCATACGGGGTGTATGTAGCTGGGATCGCGCCGGCTGCCGAAGCAACCGTAAGCACCATCAAGAGAGCAGTTATTGAAGGAGACTTTTTAAACAACGATGGGCACCGATCGCATTCCCTTTTACTTGGCAGGCAACTCGCAAAAAACCTTAAAAAAGGCATTGGAGACAAGGTAGTCCTGATGACGCAGGCATATGACGGTTCCCTGAGCGCATCGGCCTTTACCATACAAGGGATATTCAGGACCGGGAATCCGGAGATGGATAAGGGAGTGGTCTATATCCCTATTGAAGCAGCACAGAGCATGCTTGCCTACGAGGACAAGATAAGTGAGATCGTTATTCTGACAGACAGAGAAGAGCAGGTTAACAAGGTAAAAGAGTTGATTATGGATAGTGTTATTAAGATCACCCAAGGAACTGATGCAGCAATGGAAATACTTGAATGGAGTGATATCGCTCCAGACATTGTTCAAATTGTAAAAATAAATGATATCACGATGTATATACTTCTCGGAATTTTATTCATAATTGTGACATTGGGAATTATAAACACCCTTCTAATGTCTATTTTTGAGAGGACACGGGAGATAGGGATCATCATGGCAATCGGTACCTCACCGGAATATGTAGTCTTAATGCTGATTATGGAAACGATTTTTTTAGGCTTCATCGGTATCATCCTGGGGTTACTTATTGGAGTATTCATTACTGGTTATTATAACCAGCAGGGAATTGACCTGTCTAAATTTTCCGAGGGACTGGCGTTATACCTAGGTTTGGAAACCACCTTATATCCGGTTATCAAGTTGAAGAGCTTAGCCATTTATACCCTAGCCATCTTCTTGATGACCGTATTAGCTTCTCTTTACCCAGCAGTCAAGGCGGCATGGTTAAGACCTATAGAGGCGATTCGCCATGTCTAGCAGGGAAACCGCCGCATGACTTATCCGATAATCGTAAAGATGGAAGGTCTCAAAAAAATCTATGTCTATGATAGTCAGACGGTTCAGGCATTACATGGGATTAACCTAACCGTGACCAAGAGAGACTTTCTCGCCATCGCAGGACCTTCCGGATCGGGAAAGACAACATTGCTGAATCTCATTGGATGTCTGGATACCCCCTCGAATGGAAAGGTATTCATCGAAGATGAGGATGTATCGGTTTTTTCACGGAGAAAACTCTCTAAGCTCAGATTAGAGAAAATCGGGTTCATCTTTCAGGAATATAATCTAATTCCCGTATTGACAGCCCTTGAGAATCTGGAATATGTTATGCTCCTTCAAGGCTGGGAAAGCGAGGCAAGACGGAAAAAGGCGTTGACTATACTCCATGAAGTAGGCCTGGCGGGCATGGAAAACAGGAGGCCGAACCAGATGAGTGGCGGGCAACAGCAACGGGTAGCCGTGGCCCGTGCTATCGTGACCGAGCCTGTCATTGTCCTCGCGGATGAACCCACTGCAAACCTGGATTCTCAAACAGGTCTCTCCCTTTTAGAGTTAATGTATTCACTTAATCAGACCAAAGGGATAACATTCTTGTTTTCTACCCATGATCCAATGGTTATGAAAATGGCCAAGAGAATTATATTTCTCAGGGACGGCAGGGTTGACCGGGAAGAAACAAAGTAACTGTCTTGGCCTACTTATCGCCTCCATACTGATTTTTGCTATTCCCTCAGATGCGTTTTCCTTCGAACTCTTCGCAAAAGACTACGTTCGGATTGATCTAAAGGGTTACTATAAAAATCTTCTTACCATCTCAGAAACGAACCTTAAGCAAGATTATTACAGTGACCTAAATCGTTTGCGTTTTGACTTCAATATCAGTCTGGCATCGAAACTATCAGTAAAGATTGCCTATGACCATGATCTGATATTTGGGAGCATCCTGAACACGAATGAGTTTGCCGTACTGAAAGATCAAGGCACGGACACCTACTATAGGCTTGATGCAGTTTTGGCAGATAGATCAGAAATATATTGGAGACATTCGTTTTACCGTCTCTATCTCCGATATACAGAAGAAAAAATGAGCCTTACTGCCGGAAAACAAAGAATCGCATTAGGGGTTGGCAAGATATGGAACCCCGAAGATATCATCAATCCGTCAAATCCGCTCAGCATTGAACGGGAAGAACGGGCCGGATCAGATGCGATACAGGCCGATTTCCATTTCGGTACTTTTTCAGGCACAAGTTTTATCTATGCCAGAAAGGAGTCAGAACACGATTTTGTTATAAAACCGAAAACAAATTTTAAAGGTTATGACATTTCTGCATTAACAGGTCTTTTTGGCAAAAAAAGCGTAATAGGTTTTGACTTTTCAGGATATATTGGAGATACCGGATTACGAGGAGAGGGGACGTATACCTTTCATCCGGAGAGAAGAAATTTCTTCCGATTCGATTTGAGTTGGGACTATACCTTTCTCAATTCTTTATATATTCTTATGGAATATTTTTACAATGGAGGCAATATACGAAATGGTGGTTTTTTAAATCAGCTTTCAGGAGAGATTTCCACACGGAATCGAAACTTTCTAGACATAAACATAGGGTACGATATAACCCCTTTGATAAAATTTGATACCCTCTCTATCTGGGATATTTACGAAAACAGTATTTTCATAAATCCATCCGTTAAATATAATATCTTTGAAGGCATTGATTGGTTAAGCGGCGTGCAGCTCTTTATGGGAAAACCCGATGGCGAGTATGATAAACTGCCTAATTTCTATTATACCCAAATTCAATGGTATTTTTAAGGGTCTTTGGCCAAAGATATCAGTCCTAGTCATATGACTACCAAAAGGCTTGAAAGCCAAGAGATCCAAGCCAGCTGCCGAATGTCAATCCTATGCTCCAGAAAACAATACCGAAATTAATCCAGAATAACAGAGGGCCGCCAGGAACTCGAAGGATAAGTCCTACCACGACCGCTAAAGGTGCGCCTGTTAATAACGGGGCGAAGAGCCCCAACCCAATTACGCCATATCGCTGGAAAATTTTCTGGATACGTGCGTAACGTTTTTTGTCATTATTCTCATAAAAATGCTTGGGAAACCTATTTTGTAGCCGTCCGCCAATGCAAAGGATCAGCACCGAGCCTGTCATGGCGCCAAGGGCAGCAATAATGCATGTGGCTACAGGATGGAGTTGCAATGCAAAACCTGTTGGAACGGCTATCCATAGCTCAACTGCACCTAAAATGAAAACCGTTAGCGTTTTTATTATAAACATATGCTAAGACCCTAGGGACAAAGACGAGAGTCATATTTTTACGAGCTTCTAAACTGCGTGATACGGATAACCTCTTGCCAAACCTCCTCCAACTCGCAGCTTGATGAGTTTTTACCATCAGTATGATTTATTGTCAAACTCTACATCTCTTCATGAATTAGCAAAAACCCAGCGCGCTCAAAATGGCGATCGAAGCCAAACGCAGTAGTGATGCCGAGGGCACGCATCACGGTAAAACTCAGGCAGTCCGTAAAGCTCAAACGGGGATCATTAAACCGTTCATATACATTAAGCGCAGCCTGCTCAGTCTCTTCATCAGTGCGAACAATACGGATAATGCGGCTTGATAACAGATGGCGAGCAAAGGTGATTGCCCGGTGGGGTAGAAGCCTGGAACCAATCAGGGTAACAGACTCAGCCAATATGTGATGGGTCGTAAAAAGCATAGGACGTTCTTTTTGGAACCGGCGCTTGATAGATTGGGCCTTCTCGTGGTGTTGATCATCTGCATCTTCCAGGGCATAAAATGCCGAGGTGTCAATAAAAATTCTCATGGACATGGAATTCTAACGACCCTTTCCATACAGATAATTATTATGTTCTTCTGACACAGCAGATAATCCTGACCGGCCAGGCCTCCTGCCGATATGAAAAAAGGGGTCTTTCTTCCAGTCTTTCCCGGAAAGCGCACTTACCCTTGCCAGATAATCATTAATGATTTCCTGAAAGAGTTTGGAAAGACTGGCTCCTTGCTCAACCGCAATCCGCTTAAGCTCCTTAATCTGTCCCGCTTCGAGGCGGATATTTGTAGAAACCTTGGTTGGCACGTCAAATCACCTCTATTTGCAACAAATGTAGCATTGTTGCATCTTGAAGTCAATACACCTTTACTGCCTTCATAATCTCTTTATAACTACCAAGGCCTCTAGGCGCCACATCTTAAGGAGGGCCTAAAATGTGAATTTCAATTTCTTACATGTCGCCAGGAAGGGACAAATAATCCAAAGGCCGCAAGGCTCCTTGGAATAAGCCGGGCTACACTCCAAAACAAGATGAAGGCCTATGGCCTTCGGAGCTAGAAAGATTAAAACAAATAGTCACAAGATTTGCTTAGGGACTTTATAGAAGGAGGAAGGAAAGCGGGTGTTAGACTGTGACTTGGCCTTACGTCTGCCTCCGCCTCTTCAGCCATCGTTCCAATGAAGATGGGCTTTCTGTAGACTTTTTGCCGAGCAACAAACCTTCAACACCAATATCCTCGTCGATATCAGGCCAGTAAATACCGTAACCTGCACCACTGATTTGAAAATTGGCGCGCTCTGCTGGGGTTCCATGCGCCAAGCGCTGAAACCAGCCAATGGGAACAGAAATAGTGCGGCCGTCTTCTAAATCTACGGATAACGTATCTTCAGTAACGGCGGCGTTGACAATCCTAGGGAGTGTGAGTGTTACCACCGCAGAAGACATCCCATTCATTTCTTAATCTCTCCAGATTTTCTCTTGCGATCCGCTCAATATCGCGTAACTCTTTGCGACTGTAACCATAGTTCTCAGACAGTAACACGTCCGGGTCAACCCAAAATTTCGCACTCTTGTTCTCCCGATCCACATGCATGTGGCGTGGTTCACCACAGTCATAAGAGTAAAAGTAGAAGCGGTACGATCCGATTCGCAAAGCGGTTGGCATAGACTTATGCCCGCCCTTATTCCTTCTCTCAGTTTATTGAAGATACCAAATTCCAGCCGCCGCTTGTCGTCGAAATACCCACCTAATATTCATTCTTATACTTATATTATAATTGGTTGAATTATATGTTCGATCTATTAGGTTGTCAAGATTTCGAATTGCCTCATCAAAAATCTACACGAAATTGAATCGTTGCCTCATTTAAAAATCTACTCGAAAATACAACAATCGTCTCCGAATTGCCTCATCAACTATTTATACCACTATGAAGAATAAATTGCGCCCCAATCGGCTGTATGCATGGAAATCTGACAACAGCGGTATTTCAAAAAATCGAGTCCGAGCTTGGGGTCCCGGTCATAAATATCTTTTATGATGACGAATGAGAGGTAAATGGTATAATCAGGTCTATAATAAAGAATAAACTAAAAGAATTAGAGGTAAAACGCCATGCCTACTGGAAAGTATAGAGATCTCCTGAAATCATTTGGTTTCCAGTCCTTCCTCTGGACGCAGTTCCTGGGGGCCTTCAATGATAATGTCTTTAAGATAGTGGTCTCGATGGTGGCTGTGAATATGGCTACAGGCCCTGGCGGAGGAGGGAGTGGCTACCTGTCACTTGCAGGGGCCATATTTATCCTCCCCTTCTTTCTCTTCTCAGGTTACGCAGGCCACCTGGCTGATACTTTCAATAAAAGACGCGTCCTTATCATTACAAAGTCCCTTGAAATCATCGCCATGGGCCTTGGGCTATTTGCCCTCCTCTCGGGAAGGATAGGGCTGATGCTCGGAGTCCTCTTTTTGATGGCCCTTCAGTCAACCCTCTTTAGCCCGGCCAAGTATGGGATCCTCCCTGAGATGCTTCCCGATAAGGACCTCTCAAGGGCAAACGGGCTTCTTGAGATGTCCACCTTCATGGCAATCATCCTTGGGACATCGATAGGGAGCATGGTATTTACCGCCTGGAAGGGGGCCCCTGGAATAATAGGCATAGTCTTAATAGGTATTGCAGTTGCCGGAACGATTACAAGCCTCGGGATCTCCAGGGTGCCCGATCCTCGCACAAAACATGAATTCCGCCTTAATCCCTGGGCAGAGGTTATCGAAGGGACCAAGCGGCTGTATAGCGATAAGACCCTCTGGCTTACTGTCATCGGGATCTCCTATTTCTGGTTCTTAGGGGCCCTTCTCCAGATGGACATCATCCTCTTTGGCAAGGAGGTAATGGGCCTGGATGACCTTCGGATCGGACTTCTAGTGACATTCCTTGCCGTAGGTATAGGGGTCGGCAGTATTGCAGCCGGACGCCTATCAGGCGACAAGATCGAGCTTGGCCTGGTACCATTTGGATCAATCGGGATGGGGGCCTTCTCCATTCTCCTCTCCTTCTCCGCTTATTCCTATACCCAGTCAGGGGTGACGCTCTTCCTCCTCGGATTCTCAGGTGGGCTCTTTATCGTACCATTAAATGCCCTCCTCCAGCAGAGGAGTGGGCAGGGAGAAAAAGGCCGCTTAATCGCCACAAACAACTTCCTTAACACCCTGGGAATCCTGCTCGCCTCAGGGGCGATCTGGATATTCCGGGACCTCCTTCAGATCCATGCAGACAGGATCATTCTAATCTTTGGTCTCCTGACCATTGGGGCTACTATCTACGTCTTAAGCATCCTGCCTGATTTTCTGGTTAGATTTACCATCTGGATGCTCACCCACACGATATACAGTGTAAGGATAGTTGGCCGGGAGAACATCCCATTCCGTGGTCCGGCACTCCTTGTCTCTAACCATGTCTCGTTTGTAGACGGCCTCCTTATCGGGACATCTATCCAGCGTTTCATCCGCTTCATGATCCTCAAGTCTTATTACGAAATAAATGCCCTCAAATGGCTATTTGGCCTGCTGAAGGCAATCCCTGTCTCAGAAGGAAATCAGAAAGGGGTGATAGAGTCACTCAAAAAGGCAAGGGAGGAACTGGTGGCGGGTCACATGGTATGCATCTTTGCGGAAGGCTCGATCAGCAGGACCGGAAACCTCCTCCCATTTAAAAGGGGCCTTGAGAAGATCATCAATGGACTTGATATACCTGTTATCCCGGTGCATCTCGACGGGCTATGGGGTAGCATCTTCAGTTTCAAAGGCAGGCAGTTCTTCTGGAAATGGCCGGAGCGGATACCCTACCCTGTTACTGTCTCATTCGGAAGACCGCTCCCCGCTACGGCAACAACCCAGGAGGTGAGACAGGCGGTAATGGAGCTTGGCAGCGAGGCTGTGCAGTATCGGCGTACAAAAGGGGATCTCCTTCATCAACGATTTATAAAGTCCGCCAAAAAACATTGGTCTGGATTCTGTATGGCCGATTCAAGCAATAAGGAACTTACCTATGGAAAGACCCTCATTGGAAGCCTTCTGCTTGCCCGCTGGATCCGGAAGGAACTGCCGGAAGATAAGCCCGTACTGAGCTCAGCCGAAGTAATGGTGGGGGTCCTGCTTCCGGCATCAGTCGCCGGTGCGCTAACAAATATAGCCATTCTCCTGGCCGGAAAGATCCCGGTCAACCTAAACTTTACAGTTGGAAAGGAGGCCATGGAATCGGCAATCAGGCAGTGCAATATCAAGACTATTATGACCTCAAGGGTATTTCTGGCCAAGGCAAAACTTGATGAGATGATTGGTATGGTCTTCCTTGAAGAGATAATGAAGCAGATAACAACCTTCCAAAAAACTATGGCCTTCCTTCTGGCCTTGATCCTCCCCTCTCGTCTGATTCAGGCACTCTATGGACATGGGGGGCAAAATCCTGATGCCCTGGCTACGGTCATCTTCTCAAGCGGAAGCACAGGGGTCCCGAAGGGTGTAATGCTCTCGCATAACAATATCCTTTCCAATATCGAAGGGTTTGCTCAAGTCATTTCTACAACAAGGGCGGACCGGGTCATGGGGATACTCCCATTTTTCCACTCCTTCGGATTTACCGGCACCCTCTGGTTTCCTCTCCTCTCCGGCTTCGGCGCTGTCTATCATGCCAATCCGATGGATGCAAAGACCATCGGCGAGATGGTATCTAAATATAAGGCAACGATCATAATCAGCACACCGACCTTCTATGGTGCCTATCTTAAGAGATGCACAAAAGAGGAATTCTCATCGCTCCGGTTAGCCGTGGCCGGCGCCGAGAAGTTACGTGAACCTCTTTCCGTAGCCTTTAAAGAAAAGTATGGCCTGGATCTCCTGGAGGGTTATGGCTGTACAGAGATGGGGCCGGTTGTATCTGTAAATGTACCGGACGTAAGACAGGGGCCTATTCGCCAGACCGGCCATAAGTTTGGGACTGTGGGGCATCCCATTCCGGGTATTGCCGTAAAGGTTATCGATCCAGACACAGGCAAGCCGTTACTCGGAGGCCGGGAGGGGCTCCTCCTGGTCAAGGGCCCCAATCAGATGCTCGGCTATCTTGGCCAGCCTGAGAAGACAAAAGAGGTATTTCAGGATGGCTGGTATATGACAGGCGACATCGCCTCCATAGACGAAGAAGGGTTTATCAGGATAACAGACCGTCTCTCCCGCTTCAGCAAGATCGGCGGGGAGATGGTACCCCATTTAAGGATCGAGAATGCGATCAACAGGATACTAGGGGGAGACCATAGTTGCGTGGTTACTGCAATCCCTGATGATCAGAAGGGTGAACAGATCGTGGCCTTCTATACCAATAGAGAGATCAGAAAGGAGGATCTCTGGAAGGGCTTATGTGAAACAGATCTTCCAAGAATATGGATACCTAAACAGGAACATATTCATTTCATCGAAGAGATACCTTTACTTGGGACAGGAAAGATCGACTTGAAAAAGGTGAAGGAACTTGCTATGCCCCCTCCTTTGCCTCCTTCGGAGTGACTCCCTCTTCTTCCCTCTTCTTCCCAAAGAGCCTTGCGCTGATTAAACCCAGCTCAAAGAGGATTATAATAGGTACAGCCATAAGTGTCTGGTTGAATACATCAGGGGTGGGTGTGAGAATAGCTGAAACAATAAACGCCAAAAGAACGGCATATTTTCTATGTTTTGAGAGCATCTTCGGATCTATAACCCCCAGCTTGGAAAGGATCGTTATGGCAAGGGGAAGTTCGAATATAAGCCCGAATGCGATCGAGAACTTGAGGACAAAGTCTATATAATTTCCTACTGAAATCATTGGTTTCATGCCTACGTCCAGACCATAGCTTATCAAATATGACAACGCAAAAGGGAGGATTACATACGCACAAAATACCAGGCCCATGACGAACAGGACAAACGACGAGCTTACAAAGATAATCCCATATTTCCTCTCATTCATCTTTAGGCCTGGGGCTATAAATTTCCATAATTCATATAAAACTACAGGAAGTGAGAATATTAGTCCTACGATGAAGGCGATCTTGAATGTTACCCAGAATGCCTCAGCAGGCGAGATAAATATCAATTCGGCATTAGCTAAGGGTTTCTTTAAGATTTTGATTATATCCTTAGTAAAATAGAGGGCCGCTGAAAAGGCAATCCCCACCATTATGGCAGACCTTACGAGCCGGGTCCTAAGCTCAATCAGGTGCTTTATTATCGGCATTTTTATATCTTCTATTATCTTCTTTCCTGACATCTACGCCTTCTCCTTCTTCAGATCTTCTTTTTTATCGGGAGGTTCGATCTTTTGGGCATCATCAAGGGTCTTCTTTACCTCCTCTTCAATCTCATTTAATTTTGCGGCTTCTGCCAATTTTCTGGTCTCATCTGAAATCGTATCCTTTACATCCTCGGTGGCTTTTTTAATATCCGAAAAAACCTTGCCGATTGCCTTTGCTATCTCCGGCAGCTTTTCAGGCCCGACTACTATCAGCGCAATTACAAGAATGAGTGCTAATTCCGCAATGCCTATTCCAAACATAACTCTACCCTTAATATTTTTATTTGATGAGTTGCTATCTTAATCCTTTATCTTCTTGCCTTCCCTGTATATCTCGGCCATTCTGTCCTTCTTGGCAAGCTTTTCCTTCTGAAGTCTCCTCTTTAAGACCTCTTCCTCCGCCGTAAGGACCTTCCTCTTGTGGAGAAGATTCAATTCATCATCCAGCTTTTTATGTTCCTTTTCCAGTTCCGCAAATTCCCTATTCTCTTTTCTTAGTTTTTCCAAAAATACAGGATCCTCTACCAACATATGTCACCTCCAAGAAAAATTAATTGCAGGTCAATTAACTGATGTTCTCCGTCCGCATTATAACGGCATCTTCTTTTGGGTTACTGTAATAGTTCCTCCTGATCGACATAGACCTAAACCCGACCTTTTCATATAAGCCCCTCGCAGCGTCATTGGAGCTGCGCACTTCCAGCGTTGCTGTCTTTGCGCCGGCCTCCCTCCCTTTTAAAACAGCCCACCTCAAAAGCTCCTCACCGATGCCTTCCCTTCTCCGGCAGGGGTGAACAGCAAGGTTCATCAGGTGGAGTTCCTCGAAGACCAGCCAGAAACAGATATACCCGACGATCTCATCCTTATCTGGCATCCTTGCAGTGTATAAGTGGGAAAAGGGGTTGCCGCTTAATTCTGAGAGGAACATCCTTCTTGACCATGGTGCGTTAAAG
>JACRHA010000060.1 GCA_016234185.1 Nitrospirota bacterium | reverse complement strand
TCCCTTCTCCAACAAAGATCAGCTTATTCCCCTTTTCATTGACCGGCTTTGCAAAGTGGAGGAAGATGATCATGCCGGAATCGGCCTTCATCCAGAGGTGATCAGGCATTGAAGGGTTAAAAGGCTCAAAGGTAAATGTGGCAGCCAATTGTGGCCCAACCGCTTCCAGGGTCTCCTTTGGTACCTCCTTTTGGCCTTCTGCCCGGGTTATCACCTGGCCCGCCAGGAAAGCTCCAATCAGTACCAAAATACCTATCAAAAATAGTCTTTTCATTGTGATCCTCCTTATTTGATTCGTTGACTACTTCTCTCTCCCTACCCAAGGCCTGATTCGACCTTGAGCCCATCTAACAATTTATTTCTTTCCTCTTTTCCCTTCTGTTACCCGCCTTACTGCCCCCTCCGCCACCTGAATTGCAGAAGGGGGGAAAATACAGTTCAGAGAAGGGAATAATTCAAAAGTAATCATATTAAAAGGATAACTTAGTCTTACAGAGGAAGGATGTAAGCTGGACTACAATATATAGGTTTCTCAGGATAGTTGTTTCAAAATATCATCAGAGATAGGAAGCATAGATGTTGACCTACCAATGACTAATATCCGAAATTGCATATTAGTCATCTGCAAAGCATTATGAAATCCGATAGATACGTCAAGCTTTATTTTTTCTTGACTGTTTATGAGCATTTTGTTACAGTTTGATACTGTAACTGTCTAATAACTGGTTAGGCTGAACAAGGGAGATCTGTGGCACGAGAGATCGCGGTAGCGAGACTTCGCCAGATCTTGCAAGGCCTCGGCACGGGCCAAGACCCCGAGTTGGCGACCCTTGTCGCTTCGCGTGACGAGGTACTTTCGCGCTATCGGCCTGTCTTCGACCCGGCTGCCCTCAAAGACCTTACACCCGAGCAGTTCAAGAGCTTCCTGCTCTTCAAGAACAACCGTCACTGGAAGGCCATCCATCGCCAGGGCAACCAGATCGTCGAGGATATGACTGCCCTCCGCCGGGCCTTGGGAATCCTTTTTGACGAGAGTCGGCCGTTGGCAGACCGCCTCCGCCAGATACGGCCGAAGAGCGGGGAACCGATGGTCAAGGGTCTAGCCCGGTCTGTCATCACCCCGATCCTGCTCATCGCGTACCCCGACCAGTATGGGGTGTTGAATCAGGTGTCCGAGTCAGGCATGAAGGAAGTCGGGGTATGGCCGGAGACTGGCGAAGGAGCGGACTTCGCAACAAAGTACACTGTCGTCAATGCTGCCCTGACCGACCTCGCAAGGGAGTTGGGGATCGACCTCTGGACGCTCGATGCACTATGGTGGCGCGTTGTGCCAGCTGGCGAGGCCACTCCTCCGCAATCTCTGGCTGAGCCGGATGTGGTAACAGAGGCTAGTGACCCGGTATTTGGGCTAGAACTGCATCTCCATGACTTTCTGCGCGACAATTGGAATCAGACCGAGTTTGGCAGGGACTGGGCGCTCCTTGAAGAAGACGGCGAGATTGTCGGCTACAAATACAATACGGGCGAGGTAGGGCAGATCGACCTGCTCGCGAAACACCGAACGAAGCCTCGGTGGCTTGTTGTTGAACTCAAACGAGGCCGAACAAGTGACGAAGCCGTTGGCCAGGCCCTTCGATATAGGGGATGGGTCCGGCATCACCTGGCAGGACCTAACGAGTCCGTAGAGGCAGTTGTGGTTGCTCATGTGGCGGATCCGAAACTGTTGTACGCGCTCGAGGGGGTCGAGGATGTGGCTGTACGCACCTATTCTGTCCGCTTCACTCTCGAGGCCCCGAGAAGGCCCTGGGAGGCCGACACCGGTGAGCGTTCAGCCTAACCCGGCCTCGCAGCTGAAGGCCAAGTCGTTATCTGAATGAGGAATATTGATGATAAAAGATACCGGCACGCTTTCAGAGATCAGGCAAGACTGGAATGGTGTTGAAACATTGCGCAATAAATTACATGTAAGTGCATTTGCATCAGTGGGCATGATAAGTGGTCAATTTCCTTTTACGCTTTCTAATGCAGCTCATAATCTCCCTTTCATTCATGCGTTTTCCGTACTTAACGAAGTTTTGATTGTTTTGGAGAAGGAAGGCCATTTTAAATGTAAATCAATATTTTTAGGCAAATTACTTGAGAAGAGCGAAAAGGCTTTACCTTGGCAAGATTTCAGCACTATTAAAACAGGTGCTGGTCGGCGTAATGATGTTGCACACCGGGCTGATCTTTTAGAGAGGGGGGATGTTGGAAATATGTGGATGCAATAAAGTTGGAGTTAAGCTCGTGGGGTATCGTTTAACCACAGCTAACAAGGTACGAAACCAATGACCCTGCGGGTCAAGGCTCAGCCCAGCGTTGGCTGCTGATATGGATGGCAATATTAAATTTATTGTCCAGCAAACACATGTAACGTGCTAAAATAATAACTATGAAGAAAATAAAATGTTATCTTGATACAACTATTTTCAATTTTGTATTCGCAGATGGCGATCCTGAAAAGAAGAAAATTACTGCAAAGTTCTTCAATGATATGCCTTCAATTACCGAGTGCGTATACATTTCAGACGAGGTAATCAGAGAGATTAGCAGAGCACCGGAACCCAGAAAATCAGAGTTGGAAGATTTAATACGCAAAACTAATCCTATGTTGTTAAGCATAGATTTGGAAACAGAAGAATTGGCTGTGCGTTATATCAAAGAAGGAATCATTCCTGATAAGTATAGAAGTGATGCATTGCATATCGCTGTATCCGTAATCAACGGAATAGATGTAATCGTCAGTTGGAATTTTGAACATATTGTAAAACTTAAGACGAGAGTTATGGTTGATGGGGTAAATAAATTGCTTGGTTATCATGAGATAGAAATTTGTTCCCCCGAGGAGGTGGTTGAACCATGAAGAGATTAAAGGGTTTAGACGAGATCCATGAGATCATCGAGAAGATTTCTGATGAAGAAAAAGATTTAACTCCTGAGCAGAGAATCAAGAAAATTCGTGAAGAAGCTGACAGATTTTTATTAGAACGCAACTTGGAATTAAAAAGAGTTAAGCGTAAAGAAGAAAGGCATGTTGCATAGCTGCAGCCAACCGGAGGTCAAAGCGCGGGGATCAGGTCTTGCAATAACACTATTCATCTCCTTTTCTCGACCCTCTTAACAGCCCTGCTAACTGTAACATAGTGCACACCGGGGTCAGTTATGTCTCTTAAGGTATAGCCATACGAATAGGATGGACTACAAAGCAGGACAAAAGTATTCTGCTAGAGGAGAGATCTTACCTGTTTTTTGAGCAGTTCGGGCCTGAGAATGATGATCTTCCGGCCTTCAGAGGTGATCAATCCCTCTTTTTTAAATTCTCCCAACGTTGCACTGACCGTCTCCCTTATCGATCCGATCAGGTTAGCCATCTCCTGATGGGTAATCTTAATGCTTAATAAAATCCCATCCTGGTCTGGATTTCCGTATTCCTCTGACAACTGGATAAGGAGATGGGCCAGTCTGGATGGGACATCCCGGAAGACAAGATCCTCAACGCGGCTTTCAATCCTCCTAAGTCGCAGGCCGATCAGCTTTGTAAGACGGAAGGATAGTTCCGGTCTTTTGCGGATCAGGGAGAGGAACTGCTCTTTCTGGATCACACAAAGCTGGCTCTCCTCCATAGCCTCAGCAATGGTATCCCGTACCGAACCCTCAAGGATCTCAAGTTCACCGAATATCTCTCCAGGCTCTAACAGGGCCAGGGTGAGCTCCCTACCCTTTTCTGAGATACGTGAAATCTTGACACGGCCAGTCTTTAGAAGGTATACCTGCCGGCTTGATTCCCCCGGGAGAAAGATTGTTTCCTTCTTCTTTGCCAGCTCCATCCTCGTCACACGGGCCAGCTCCTCCATATCATCAGCCGGTATCTCTTTGAAAAGGTTTATCCTCTGCAGATACCAGATCTTGCTGTTTAGCATAAAAGGATTATAGAAAGCCTGACTGAATAAATCAACATGATAATTAATCAGACCGCGAAGGCCCGTATAAGCAAGGGATTGAGAACAATAAAGAGTAGGACGAGGATCCTGAAGGTGCTTGAAAGATCCGACTCTACATGCTATACATGTCCATAGATCAATAACGGTTATACCAGAGAAAGAATGTCTGAAAAAGAAGGAATAATACGCCTGACAGTTTTCTTCCTGGTCTTTATAGTGATGACAGCCTGGGAGGTGATATCCCCTAAGCGCCAACTCATTACGAATAAACCCAGGCGCTGGTTTTCAAACCTTACAATTACTATCCTGAATACCATCATGGTAAGGATCTTATTTCCGACCGGCGCAGTCGGCCTTGCCTTTGCAATCACAGGAAAGGGCTGGGGCATACTAAATCTCACGGACTTACCGGGATGGATCGGAATAATTGTTGCGGTAGCGGCGCTCGATTTCATCATATATATTCAGCATGTAGTCTTTCATACATTCCCCATCTTATGGCGCATCCACATGGTACACCATGCTGACCTTGATATTGATGTTACAACAGGGAACAGGTTCCATCCCATTGAGATCCTCCTCTCCATGGTCATAAAGATCGTCTCTGTTGCGTTAATTGGCGCCTCTCCTTTGTCTGTATTAATCTTCGAGGTATTGCTCAACGCCACATCCATGTTCAACCACAGTAATGTAAATATGCCTGTAGGGATAGATCGGATCCTCAGATTGATGGTTGTGACCCCCGATATGCATCGTACCCATCATTCTGTGATCAGACAGGAGACCAACAGTAACTTTGGTTTTAATATACCTTGGTGGGACCGCATATTCGGGACATACAGGCCTGATCCGGCAGAGGGTCACAAAGGGATGACTATAGGGTTAAACCAGTTTCAAAACCCGGATCAGCACACCCTCATCTGGATGCTGACCCTTCCCTTAGCAGGGGATACGGGAAATTATCCCTCTAAAGGGGAGAGGGGTTAGATCCTGTAGGGAAAAAGGATTCGCCGCATTTTTTGCAACCAACCACATAAAAACACTGACGGGAGGCAAGCTCACAGCGGAACTGGAGCTCAACCTCCTTTGCATCGCAACGGGGACAAACAGAAGACCCCAATACCCCCTTCCCCTCCTCCAGAACCCGTTTTTCGTTGGTAATTGTATATGAGGTGCCACAGGTCAGGCATTTGGCAGTTGCAAGACATTCCTCATACCCTACATAGCACCTTAATGTTACATCCAATGTAGGATGATTACACATAGGACACGAAACTCTGTTTAATCTCTTCTGGATCTCTGTTAGTTCCATTTTATGTCTCCTTATAGCTAAGGGCTTATGTATCTAAAACCTTCTAATTAGCAGGTGACTACTTCTTCCCTCATGCTTTAATTTTAACTTCCTTATATTACAATTACAACTTTAACAGACCCTTCCTACCCTGCCAATGTCCCCACCAGGGACAGACGTGAGAGATCCAATATCTTCTTCTTTCCCCATGCCTCAGGTAATGGTGTAAGGACTACCATATTATTTATCTCTCCCACCATTACCCCGGTCTTGCCCTCAACAAGCGCTGTAACCGCAGCAGCACCCAAAAGGGTTGCCAATACCCGGTCTTTTGCTGTCGGGGATCCCCCCCGCTGGATGTGTCCAAGCACTACTACGCGGGACTCCATCCCTACACAAGCCTTGACCTGCTCAGCTAGTGTGAAGGCCACGCCTGGCTCATCCCCTTCCGTTACGATCACGATGCTGCTGCTCTTTCCCCGATGCTGGCTATCAATCAATACCTTAGAAAGCTGTTTTATGTCTGTTGGGGCTTCCGGCACCACAACGGCCTCAGCTCCGCCGGCCAATCCGACTTCGAGGGCAATAAAACCTGACTGGCGTCCCATGACCTCCACAAAAAAAAGCCGCTCATGGGAAGCCGCAGTATCCCGTATCCTGTCTATAGCCTCCAGTACAGTATTAACGGCCGTGTCAAAGCCGATACTGACATCCGTCCCATAGATATCATTATCAATGGTACCTGGGATACCCACCGCCCGGATATCACACTCCCGGATAAGGTCGTAGATGCCGCGGAAGCTCCCGTCTCCGCCAATAACAATAAGCCCCTCCACCCCTGCTTTTTCTAATACATCTATTGCCTTGCGACGGCCTTCAGTCCCCTTAAATTCCGGCGACCTTGATGTCCCGAGGAAGGTGCCTCCCCTCTGGATAATATTTGCTACGGCGCGGGGACCAAGGGGTATATAGTCTCCTGCCATCAGGCCGGTAAAACCGCGGCGGAATCCAATTACCTGCAATCCATGGGCCGCTCCGCTCCGCACAACAGAACGGATGCAGGCATTCATTCCAGGTGCGTCTCCGCCACTGGTCAGCACAGCAATAGTCTTCATAGAAAAACCCCCTTATTATCTTGGGTATAACAAACTTTGCAGGGGCTGTCAATCAAAGTTCGACAAGCTCACTTCAATAATGAGCTGACCCACCCTGAATCTATCTTTCTTTCTTTATTTCCTTTATAAATAATCTTGACAATGAGATTAGAATTAGGGTTAGATTATGCTAAATTGAGTTGGGGTGGTATAAGAATGCGAAATGTCATGGCCTTGATCCTCGCAGGCGGCAGGGGAGCCCGGCTCTTCCCGCTCACATTACATCGTGCAAAACCCGCTGTTCCCTTCGGCGGGCATTACCGCATTATCGACTTTACCCTCAGCAACTGCCTGAATTCTAGTATCCGAAAGATAGCCGTCCTTACACAATACAAGTCCCTCTCCCTTGATAATCACATCCGCACGGGATGGAATGTGGTAAATCCTGAATTGGGCGAATTCCTGATCTCTATACCCCCGCAGCAACGGGTAAGTGAAGACTGGTACCTGGGTACTGCCGATGCAGTATTCCAGAACCTATATTTCATCCAGCAGGTAAACCCGGAACTGCTCCTTGTCTTATCCGGTGATCATATCTACAAGATGGATTATTCCGAGATGCTCGCCTTCCACGAAGAGAAACGGGCAGACGTAACCTTAGGGGCAATCGAGGTGAACATCGCCTCCGCATCCAGATTCGGCATCCTTGAAGTAGATCAGGATCATCGCGTCATAGGTTTTGAAGAGAAACCTATGGAGCCAAGACCGTACCCTCCAAAGGCGTCTATCTGTCTTGCATCTATGGGGGTCTATCTCTTCAATGTCAAGACCCTTTCCGGTTATCTGAATGGGGACGCAGAAAGGCCGACAACCCATGATTTCGGGAAAGACATACTGCCCCAGATGGTGAAGGAGACCCGTGTCTTTGCCTATGAATTTCTGGACAAGAACAAGAAGTTGGTAAAGTACTGGCGCGATATAGGCACCCTTGACGCCTACTGGGAATCTAATATGGACCTTGTTTCAGTCGATCCGATATTCAACCTCTACGACGAGGACTGGCCGGTCAGGACATACCACGGTCCTTTCCCTCCGGCCAAGTTTGTCTTTGCAGAGGAGTTCAGGGGCGGGCGGCTTGGAATTGCCCTCGATTCAATTATCTGTAACGGATGCATCATAAGTGGGGCCCGCGTCCAGCACTCGGTAGTCTCCCCTAATGTCCGGATAGAAGATAATAGTAGTGTCCAGGATTCTGTGATCATGGAGAGGGTGAGGATCGGACAGCGCTGCCGGGTCAGGAAGGCGATCCTGGATAAGGATGTCCATCTTCCGGACAAGACCGAGATCGGCTATGATGAGGAGGCAGATAAGAAGAGATTTGTAACCACCGAATCCGGTATAGTTGTCGTCTCAAAGGAGATGCTAAAAGAATGAAACGAACACGCAGAAAATCAAGATCAAGAAAATCTAAAAAGAAATCTAATATAATGGAAGCTAAGCGCCCGGAATTGCTTGCCATGGCCAAGTCCTTCGGGATAAAGGGCAGGCACAGGATGACCAGGGATGAACTGATCAGCGCCCTGGAGCTCCACATCAAAAGAGCGCCGGACACAGAGGATCCGGAAAGACCTGTTCGTTCGGCAGAAGGGCCAGCTCTACCGGTCCCTCCATCTCCCGAGATTCCAAAAAGGCAGGGATACTATGACCTGCCATGGTCATACGGTGAAACCGAGCTGGTTCTCATGCCTGTTGATCCCTATCTGATTTATGCCTACTGGGATTTTTCTCCGAACGACTGGAAGGATATCCAGGACAAAAGGGAGCGGGTTGTCCTCAGGATATACGATGTCACGATGATCCGGTTTAACGGCACAAATGCCCATCATTTTTTTGATGTCCCCGTAACACTGGAGTCGCAGAACTGGTATATCCATATATGGAGTGCAGAGAAAGCCCTCTTAGCTGACATGGGATGGTCCCTGCCAGACGGATCATTCCATCTTATATCCCGCTCTAATGTGATCCATACACCCCGTGCCGGTGTCTCGGCTTTTGATGAGACAAGGTGGCTCGAAGTCAGGCATGCGCGCCGAAAATCGGCCCGCCAGGATCTTCTGAGAACGCTGCAATTAAAACGGATGACCGCCCCCCGTGATAAAGACCGGGATAAAAGACCTTCCTTCTGGGATCCGCTCATAGCAGAGGCAGGAAGCATCACCAAAGATGGGGAAGGAGGTCTTTCTTCCAGGGGGATCCAGATAATAAGTAAGACCAATAAGAGGGACTGAAATATTATGCCGGCCGGTTATCTAAGCCTGATCCTCCACGGCCATCTGCCCTACGTAAGACACCCGGAGCACAGCTATTTCCTGGAAGAGAACTGGTTTTACGAGGCCCTCTCGGATACATACCTTCCGCTCCTTGATGTCTTTGAAGGGCTGGTCCGCGATGAAATCCCCTTCCGCCTGACCCTCTCACTCTCCCCGACGCTGATCTCCATGATGACCGACCCGCTGCTTCAGGCACGCTATATAAGGCACTTAAACCGCCTTATAGAGTTATCCGAGAAAGAGCTTGACCGGACACGACACCAACCGGAGTTCCATAACCTTGCGAGGATGTATTACGATCGTTTCTCAAGAAGCAGGGACCGCTTCGAAAACCAATATGCCTGCAACCTCCTCCCTGCCTTCGGCAGGCTGGAAAATGAGGGTGTCCTTGAGATCATTACAACTGCCGCCACCCACGGCTTTCTCCCGCTTCTTAATGTTCAGCCCTTTGCCGTACGCACCCAGCTTTTGGCAGGGGTTGATTATTTCGAACAGGTCATGGGACATCCGCCGGCAGGTATCTGGCTCCCTGAATGCGGATATTACCCCGGACTTGACCAAATCATAAAGGATGCCGGCATACGCTATTTTTTTGTCGAGACACATGGACTCACCTATGCCCAGCCGCGTCCCAGATACGGTATCTATGCCCCTGCCTATTGTCCGTCAGGTGTTGCCGCCTTCGGCCGCGATATAGAGTCATCCAAGCAGGTATGGAGCGCTGAAGAGGGATATCCTGGTGACTATTACTACCGTGAATATTATCGTGATATCGGATTGGATCTTGATTTCGACTATATACGCCCATTCATACATCCTGACGGCATCCGCATCAACACCGGGATAAAATATTACAGGATTACAGGCAAGACGGATTATAAGGAGGCATACATCCCCTCGACAGCGCATGAAAAGACTGCATGGCATGCCGGAAATTTTCTATTCAACCGGCAAAAACAGGTTGAATTCCTGGCCCAAACCATGGACAGGCCGCCGCTCATGGTGGCACCATATGATGCAGAGCTATTCGGTCATTGGTGGTTTGAAGGGCCTGGATGGATCAACATGCTTATCAGGAAGATGGCATGCGACCAGGATACCGTAAGGCTGATAACACCCTCTGATTATCTGGAGGAGTTCCCGGTAAATCAGGAGGCTACACCATCGGCATCCAGCTGGGGAAATAAAGGCTACAATGATGTGTGGCTCAACGGCCGTAATGATTGGATCTACCGGCACCTCCACAGGGCGGCCAGAAGACTGGAAGAACTTGTGAACAGACATCCTGATGCCGGGGGAAAGACCCTGCGCGCACTAAACCAAGCTGTCAGGGAACTCCTTCTGGCGCAAAGCTCCGATTGGCCATTCATGATGAAGACAGGCCAGGCATCAGAATATGCTGTCAAACGGTTTAAGGATCATACCCTCCGTTTATTGAGGCTTACTGATGAGATCAAATCAGGTTCAATAGATGAGGGGTGGCTCAAGGAGCTGGAAGAGAAGGACAACATCTTTCCCCATATCGATTATAGGCGTTTCCGTCTTTGAGTATGAAGATCTGCAGGGTTATTCTGGTTTAGACTTTTCTGCCGCCTTTTCAATGGCAAGGCGATAAAGCCTCTCATATTCCCTGGCAGAGCGATCCCATGAGAAATCTGCCGTCATTCCATTTCGGATCAATTGGAGCCAGAGATCTTTTTCATGAAACAACTTAACGGCCAGCCTCACGGTTGTGAGAAGTTCATGGGAACTCGCATGCTCGAATAGGAAACCATTTGCCTTGCCGGAAGCGATGTTGGATGGCGTAGCGTCTATAATAGTGTCTGCCAGCCCGCCTGTCTTCCGGACAATAGGGACTGTCCCATACCTTAAACTGTATAACTGGTTTAAGCCGCATGGTTCATAGCGGGAGGGCATTAAAAACATATCTGATCCGGCCTCGATCAGATGGGCCAGAGACTCATCAAAGTTGATATGGACTGAAAGCTTCTTGGGATAACGGCCCATCGCCTCATTGAGCTTCACGTGTATATCCGGGTCTCCCTCGCCCAGGATGACTATCTGAAGGTCAAGCATCATCAACTCATACAGCACCTCAATTACCAGGTCTACCCCCTTCTGCGGGGTAAGCCTTGTGATCATCCCGATGAGGGGGACCTCTTCTACCGGCAGATTAGATGCCTTCTGGAGAAGCCCCCTGCAAAGACGTTTTCCCTGTAGCTGCCGGGAATCATAAGGCTGTCCCAGGTGGGGATCATGGGCCGGATCCCATCGTTGATAGTCGACACCATTTATTATACCAAAAAGGTCATTACTCCTTTCATGGAGGATGCCCTCCAGGCCGCACCCAAACTGGGGTGTCTGGATCTCATGGCTATATGTAGGACTTACCGTAGTGAGGATGTCGGCAAACACAAGGCCTGCCTTGAGGAGATTTACCTTTCCGTAAAATTCAAGGGTATCCGGCGTAAAGAATTCAAGGGGGAGTGCTAATTTTGGATATTCCGAAGCAGGGAAAAGCCCCTGGTAGCCGAGATTATGGACAGTAAAGAGGGTGCCTGTCCCGGTAAATCTGGGGTCTTCCGGGAAATGGGCCTTTATGTAGGCAGGGATCAATGCAGTCTGCCAGTCGTTGCAATGGATCACATCCGGATGCCAGTCCAACAATCCCGGGACCTCAAGTATGGCACGGCTGAAGGCCGCAAACCGCTCCAGGTTATCAGGGTAATCCTTCCCCTTCTCCTGATACAGCCCAGGCCGGTCAAAGAGGCGGCTATTGGACAGGAACAGGATCTTGACCCCGGTTTCAGGCAGACGGCCCGCATGTACATCAAAGGGATAAACCACGCCGGCAAGACTGACATTTATATTACCCCGCGGAGTATATCTCCCGGGTTTATCCTTAGCGCCATTATACTCCGGCATGACCACCTTGACATCGTGCCCCAGTCCTGCCAGCGCTGCCGGAAGGGCCCCGGCCACATCAGCCAGGCCGCCCGTCTTCGCAAAGGGTGTAACCTCAGATGCGGCGTAGAGTATTCGCACTAATCCCTGATCTCCAGCTCGCGGAGGAATTTTGCGGCCTCCTCAGGCGGTGTAGGATTTATATAAAAACCTGTGCCCCACTCAAAACCCGCTATGTTTGTCAGGCGCGGCATGATCTGCAGGTGCCAGTGGTAGTAATCCTCATCATGATATGCCTGATTAACAGGCGCGCTATGGATGATAAAATTGTAAGGGGGATTATTCAGGGCCTTGTCCAGGCGCCTTAGGGTATCACAGAGTATCCTGGCAAGGGCCTCGAATTCATACTTTTGGGAGTCCTCAAAGAAAGGGCCATGCTTCTTGGGTAAGATCCATGTCTCGAAGGGGAAACGCGCTGCGTAGGGGGTAATGCAGGCATAATTATCATTTTCGCTTACCAGACGAACCTTTGAGGCTGTCTCCTGCCGGATAATATCACAGAAGATACACCGCTCCTTCTGGTCGTAGTAATCCTTGGCCCCCCGAAGCTCATCAATCACATTTCTTGGGACAATCGGGAGCGCGATAAGCTGGGAGTGGGAATGCTCAACGCTGGCGCCTGCTGCCTCGCCATGGTTTTTAAAGAGGAGGATGAACCGGAATCGTCTGTCTTTTTTAAGGTCGAGGATCCTGTCCCGGAAGCTCCAGAGGATATCCTCGACATGCTTGTCTGTCATGGTTGCCATTGTCTGTTTGTGGTCCGGGGTTTCAATGATCACCTCATGGGCCCCTATCCCGTTCATCTTGTCGTAGATCCCCTCCCCTTCCCGGTTTAAACCACCCTCGATCCTGAGCGCCGGAAACTTGTTCGCTACAACCCTTATATGCCACCCCGGTGTATTCGGTCTCGATCCGTCAGGCCGGTATGCCAGTATCTCCGGCGGGGTCTTATCCTCATTTCCGGAACAGAAGGGGCAGAACTTCGGCTCGGCCTGTGGAGGAGGACCAGAGGATTTATAATGGTTTGCACGCTTGCTCCGTTCAGTGGCAATAATTACCCATCGTTGGCTGATGGGGTCTTTTCTTAGTTCAGGCATATCAGATATAACCTCCCTTTTTTGCTATAAGCTTGTTTTATATCAATGATTATAAGGGATTTCATTAACCAGATCAACATCCCTCCCTATTTATACGTTTATATTTATATCGGCAAATGCGGCAATATCTTAAATGGACTTCCCCCCCCTCCTTCGGTGCTCACAAAACATAATCTAAAAAACTACAATAGAAGAAACTAATTCCTTGACAAAGGGCACAGGCAGGCTATAATTACCATGTAATAAATTCCCTCAAATCAGTATATCCCTTATGAGGTAGTAATGATAATTAAAGATGCATCGAGGTAAACCAAAGGTCTCAATAGAGATATTTAATATAAAAATGTAACACATATAGGGAATTAGTGGTGACCATTTATGAATACCGAGGTAAGTGAGCCAAATTGACATTATAGAAATAAACGGAGAATATATTAGATTACAATCATTATTTCTGGAGGCGATCTATGACCGAATTTAACTGGAAAGAGCGTATTTCAGTCAATCCCAATATTTGCCACGGCAAGCCATGTATTAAGGGAACACGCATCTGGGTTTCGTTGATCCTGGACTTTCTTGCAAGCGACAGCACGGCGGAAGAGATCATTAAGGAATACCCTCATCTTTCCAAAGAAGATATCCAAGCCTGCATCGCATACGGCGCTGAAGTTGCTCGTGAACGCTACATTCCTGTTGTAGTACAAGAATAAGAATGAAATTCAAATTGGATGAAAACTTCGGTGCATCATTCCAGAAGCTCTTTCGTATTATGGATAGTTGAACCAGGTCGAATACGGGAGCATGAACCTGAAGACTTAACTGGCTAGTGTAGTGAGTCATAAATCCCTTTACATTGAACCTCTTGAAAAAAGTCAATTATTGTCATTCCCGAGGTAGTAATCGGGAATCCAGTCTCTTTAAGAAACAAAGAAGCTCTGGATTCCCGCCTAAAGACTGCGGG
>JACRHA010000057.1 GCA_016234185.1 Nitrospirota bacterium | reverse complement strand
GGTGCAAAAGGGCAAGATAGAGACAGTGCAGGCCAATACAGGGTTTATATATGCCCTTGATCCCTTCATAGTAAACCTCTCTGATGCCCCGGAGATAAGATATCTTAAGATCACCATAAAGCTTGAGCTTGAAAATGAAGAGCTCTCCAAGGAACTTGAAGGCCATATAGCACAGGTCAGGGATGCCCTTCTTATACTCTTAAGCAGCAAGGATTATGAGGGGATAAGAAGCACTGAAGGGAAGTTCAGGCTCAGGGAGGAGATCGTGGAGAGGTCAAATATCATCATAAAGAAGGGAAAGGTAAAGACAGCATATTTCACGGAGTTTGTTGTCCAGTAGATACCCGCTATGGAAAAGATACTTTCACAGGATGAGGTAAATGCACTATTAAAGGGGGTCTCGACCGGAGAGGTCGAGACAAAGACAAAGGATACTGATAAATCAGGAATACGCTCCTACGACCTTACGAATCAGGACAGGATCATAAGAGGTAGGATGCCTTCCCTGGAGACCATAAATGAGAGATTTTCCAGGTTTTTCCAGGCCTCGCTGACTGCCTCTCTTAAGAAGACAGTTGTATTCTCGCCCTCAGCCCCGGAGGTAATGAAGTTTGGAGAATTCCTAAAGAAACTGCCCCTGCCTTCAAATATCAATCTTATCAGGATGGAGCCTCTTCGGGGATATTCAATATTTGCCATGGATACCAGGCTCGTCTATCTGCTGGTGGATCTCTTCTTTGGAGGGACAGGGACCTTGCATGTAAAGCCGGAGGGCCGCGATTTTACCGCCATAGAGATGAGGATCATCAGGAAGGTAGTGGATATGGCCCTATCAGACCTTGAGAGGTCGTATAGACCGGTCCATCAGGTAAACATCCAATATTCCCGCTCTGAGATAAATCCACAGTTTGCAACCATAGTGGCCCCTACAGAGATAGTAATATCCATAAACTTCAAGCTTGAGATAGATACGGAGATAAGGGATATCTACCTATGCCTGCCATATTCAACAATAGAACCGATCAAGGATAAGCTATATGCCGGCTTTCAGTCTGATCAGCTCGATGCGGGCCAGAACTGGACTTCTACCCTAAAGAATCTTTTATGTGGATGCAGGGTCCCTGTGGAGGCGGAACTCGGGATGGCCAATATCAGGGTTCAGGATCTCTTTAATCTTAAAATCGGGGATATATTGCTGCTCGAAAAGGGGATATCCGAACCGTTGATTGCTAAGATTTACGGTATCCCGAAATTTAAGGGACACCCCGGGATTTATAAAGGGAACCAGGCCTTTCAGATAAGTTCATTAATTAAGGGGGAGACCGATGGAAGTCATTTCTAATGGTTTGGGGGAGAGAGAGAAAACAGCGAAAGAAGACGGGAAAAAGGGCGGAGAGGTAAGGCCCGCGACCTTCAGCCAACTAAAGGATAAGCCGCATGAGGCATCCCAGGGCAACCTGGATCTGATACTGGATCTTAACCTTGAGGTATCCGTACAGCTCGGCAGCACAAGGATGCTGATAAGGGATCTCCTCCAGCTGGGCCCCGGCTCAGTAATAGAGTTATCCAAGCTTGCAGGTGAGCCGATGGACATCCTGATTAATGATAAGCTTATCGCGAGGGGAGAGGTGGTTGTGGTTAACGAGAAGTTCGGCATCAGGCTTACAGATGTCATAAGTCCCGTAGATAGGATTAAACAGCTAAAATAATCTAAAAAGGTATTATTATGTCAAGTATTAAAGTTTTGCTGGGTTCCCTGATTCTTCTGCCCTTTACTGCAAACTCCCTTGCCGCATCCGGCATAGGCGAGAATAACCCCGACTTCTTCTCCTCGATAGTAAAGGTATTCTCAATCCTGTTTATAATCCTTGCGATCATGCTTGTATTGTTCTACCTGTCCAAAGGCCCGCTCAAAAACCTCAAAAAGAAGATCGGCTTGAAAGACAGGGATGAAGTGATAAAGGTCCTGGGTATAAACCATATTGCCCCAAAAAAATCTATATGTGTAGTGGATGTCGCGGGACATGTATTTGTAGTAGGTATTACGACTGACACTATAATACCCATTGCCAGGCTTCAAGATAAAGAACTAACAGAAAGAACCGAGAAGGGATCTACTATGGAGGACGATAGAGGGCGCCGCCCATCATTTTTCAATATATGAATATGAGATATTCAATAGGGTTATTTTTAGCCGCATCGGTTCTTCTCCTGCTAATGATGTTTGGCGGGACAGGTCATGCAGAAGGCCAGGGCCTTCCATCCATTACAATCGGTCTTGGGAACAATAAAGATGGCGGCATGGTGATATCACTGCAGGTCCTCATCCTTCTTACGATCCTTTCCCTTGTCCCTGCCATCCTGATCATGATGACCTCCTTTACCAGGATTATTGTGGTCCTGTCCTTCTTAAGACATGCCCTAGGTACTCAGCAGATCCCTTCCAACCAGGTACTGATAAGCCTCGCCCTTTTTCTCACATTCTTTGTCATGGGCCCGGCCTGGCAGAAGATAAACAGCGAGGCGCTCCAGCCCTATCTCTCCAAGAAGATCACCCAGGAGGAGGCAATAAACAAAGGGATAGTTCCAATGAGGGAGTTTATGCTCAGGCAGACAAGCGAGAAAGACCTTGGTCTCTTCGTAAGTATCTCTAATACCGGGGAAAAGAGCATTAAGACCCCTGATGATATACCAACATATACTATTATGCCTGCATTCATTATAAGCGAACTCAGGAAGTCCTTCCAGATAGGATTTATAATATTTATCCCCTTCCTGATAATTGATATGGTGGTTGCCAGCTTACTGATGTCGATGGGCATGATGATGCTTCCTCCGATTGTGATATCCATGCCGTTCAAACTCATACTCTTTGTCCTTGTGGACGGCTGGTATCTTGTGGTCGGGTCGCTTGTGAGGAGCTTTAATTAATGCGAACGTAATAAATGGTGTTACATCGGTGTAGGGGCAGACCTACGTGTCTGCCCTGGACGGCCACATAGGGCCGCCCCTACAAAAAACAAAACGCAACAATTGTTTTTGCGTTTGTATTAGAACAGGCAGGGAGGGGGACGGGCGCAGGGACACGGCAAAGTCCACTATAGGGTTGTCATTCCCGCGAAAGCGGGAATCCAGAAGACGTTGATTTTTCAAACCCTGGATTCCCGATAAAACCATTCGGGAATGACGAATTGGATTTTTGCAGGAGTTCTAATATTTCAAAGGATTCAGCCAGAGAATGCCGAATCCCTGGGGATGGTCGCTCCCCTGTAAAAGGAGCTTTAATTAATGACTCCTGAAATAGTTATAGACATCGGAAGAAGGGCGATAGAGATTGGCTTGATGCTGGCGGCCCCCATGCTTGCTGCGAGTCTTGTCGTTGGGCTCATAGTCAGTATCTTTCAGGCAGTTACTCAGATAAATGAGGTAACACTAACCTTTATCCCGAAGATCATCGCAGTCTTTCTGGCGCTCATCTTCTTTCTGCCATGGATGCTGCAGCTGATTATCGGATATACCTCGGGGCTATATATGAACATACCGAACTACATACGTTAGATGAACATACTACACTTGTCATCAATAGAGCTTCAATCCTTCCTACTGATCCTGATCAGGGTGGCCGGAATATTTAGCGGCATACCCCTACTCGGAGGAAAGAATGTGCCAAGACAGGTAAAGGCGGGCCTTGCCCTCCTGGTTACATTTATTATCCTTCCCATGGTTAAATCAGATGAACAGATCCTGATACCCGATATATTCTCCATGCTGCCCCTCCTGGCAGGGGAATTCATGATAGGCCTGATTATAGGCCTTATCGGTAAACTGGTATTTGCCGGTATCGAGCTGGCCGGAGAGCAGATAGGTTTCCAGATGGGCTTTGGGGTGGTTACACTTATAGACCCGCAGTCTGAGGTGCATGTACCGATCATCGGCCAGTTTTACGGCCTGCTGGCCCTTTTGATATTCCTTGGGATAGATGGCCACTACTATTTTATTTCTGCAATTATGAAAAGCTTTCAGCTTATCCCGCCCCTCAGGGCGCATATCAGTCCTTCCATCTACGAATACCTTATGGGACTTGCAAACGGGATATTTATCATTGCCCTTAAGCTGGGGCTGCCGGTATCTGCTGTCCTTTTGATAACAAATATAATCCTTGGATTTATATCAAAGGTAATACCCCAGATAAATATATATATGGTGAGCGTCCCACTGCTAATCGGTATCGGGCTCCTCTTAATAGGTTTATCCCTCCCGCTATTTGCCATGCTGGCAAGGCGGATATTGAGCGGCATGGAGGGGGATATCATCGGGGCATTGAAGTTATTGAGGGCATAAGGAATGGCTGCAGAAGGTCTTGAGAGAAGAGAGCAGGCTACTCCTAAACGGAGAGAGGAGGCCAGAAAGAAGGGGCAGGTCGCCAGGAGCAGAGACCTCTCTTCGGCCCTGATTATTATGGCAAGTATAGGCGCGCTCTACTTCCTCATACCAGGCATTAAAAGCGGCCTTACAGGGCTGATGAGGGAACTGTTCGCCGCCAGCGGCAGTATCAACCTGACCCCAAATAATTTTCACAGCTTTATGTTGAATATTACATACAGGTCCCTCCTTTTCTTGTCTCCCCTGTTTGCCCTCCTTTCGGTTGCCGCTGTCTCATCAAATGTCTTGCAGACGGGATTTCTGATATCTGCAAAACCTGTCACTCCGGATTTCTCCAAGATAGGCCTCGTAGAGGGGTTTGGAAAGATAATCAGAAAAGAATCTCTTCTTGAGTTTATAAAAATTGCATTAAAGATCATGCTCGTCGGCTATGTGGCATACATAATATTAAAAGGAGAGATACCCGGTATTCTCGAAACTGGAGACCTCGATGTCAATCAAGCCATTTACAGGTTCGGCCGGGTTACACTAAGGGTATCCCTCTGGTCAGGCATCCTCATACTTATTATTTCCATCTTTGACTATGCCATAAAAAGATGGGAGTTTGAAAAGTCGCTGATGATGACACGGGAGGAGATAAGGGAGGAAGGCAGGGAGACAGAGGGCGATCCGCTTATAAGATCCAGGATCAGATCGATACAAAGGACTATGGCAAGAAAGAGGATGATGTCAGAATTACCCAAGGCTGACGTGGTTATCACAAACCCAACACACCTTGCAGTTGCACTCCTTTATGAACCGAAAAAGATGGCCGCGCCGAAGGTTATTGCAAAGGGCTCCGGTATACTTGCAGAAAGGATAAAGGAGATGGCAAAGGAATACAGGATACCCCTTGTAGAGGACAAACCTCTGGCGCAGGCGCTCTATAAGGCAGTTAACTTAGGAGAGGAGATACCATCCAATCTCTATAAGGCTGCGGCCGAGATCCTCGCCTATGTCTACAGGCTCAAACCTAAGAACCGTGGAATAAAGAGATGAAAGAGGAAAGACCCTTACCGGTCTGGGCACAGAACAGCGACATCGCCCTCGCAATAGGCATAGTCGGGATTATTGTAATAATGATAATCCCCCTTCATCCCTTTATTCTTGACCTGTTCCTGGCCTTTAATATCTCTCTCTCGATCATAATACTCCTTGTCTCAATTTATACCCTGAAGCCTATCGAGTTCTCTGTCTTTCCATCATTGCTTCTGGTAAGCACGCTTTTCAGGCTTTCGCTGAATGTTGCCGCAACAAGGTCCATTCTCCTTCATGGCAGTGAAGGACCTTCGGCAGCCGGGGAGGTGATCAGGTCCTTCGGGAATTTTGTTGTAGGCGGGAACTACACGGTAGGATTAGTGGTCTTTGTAATCCTTATTATTATCAATTTTGTCGTGATCACAAAGGGCGCCGGCAGGATTGCGGAGGTCGCCGCAAGGTTCACACTGGACGCCATGCCCGGAAAACAGATGAGCATCGATGCAGATCTAAATGCAGGGCTGATAGATGACTCTGAGGCAAGGACCAGGAGGAAGGCGATAGCAAGGGAGGCCGATTTCTATGGGGCCATGGATGGAGCAAGCAAATTTGTAAGGGGTGATGCAGTTGCCGCACTGATCATTGTGGTTGTGAATATAGCAGGCGGTCTTATTATAGGCATATTTCAAAACGGTATGGATATTGTATCCGCAGCCCGCAACTATACCCTGCTTACCATAGGAGAAGGACTTGTGGCCCAGCTCCCTGCGCTTATCATATCAACGGCAGCAGGTATTGTAGTAAGCAGGGCGGCATCCGAATCCAACCTCGGATCGGACATAACAAGACAGATATTCGTCCATCCAAAGGCTATCGGAATTACATCATTTATCCTTTTTTTACTCGGTGTAGTCCCCGGTCTTCCACATGTCGCCTTCCTGATTCTGGGCTCCGCGACAGGCCTTGTAGCATATCTTACGTCAAGTGCCGCTCAGGAGGAAAAAGAGGCAAAGGTTGAAGACAAGACCGCAAAACAACCTGTCTCAGAGGGGATAGAATCACTCCTGGCACTTGATCTTATGGAGCTGAATATCGGTTACGGGTTGATATCCCTTGTCGACTCCGAACAGGGGGGTGAGCTTTCGGACCGGATAAGGTCCATAAGGAAACAGTGCGCCACGGAGATAGGCGTCATTGTCCCGCCTATCCATATCAGGGATGACCTGAAACTAAGGCCTAACAGTTACTCTATTATAATAAGGGGCTCCGACATAGCAAAAGGAGAGCTTATGCCTGGACATCTCCTCGCAATGGATCCCGGCAATGCAGAAAAGGGATTAAAAGGGATACCTACAAAGGAGCCATGCTTCGGGCTTCCGGCGATATGGATACCTGATGCTGAAAAAGGGAGGGCTCAGACCGCAGGTTATACGGTAGTTGATCTATCTACCATTATTGCCACCCACTTAACAGAGGTGATCCGCTCCCATGCGCATGAGATCATAGGCCGGCAGGAGGTGCAGGGGCTGCTCGACAACCTGGCCAAGAACCATCCAAAGGTTGTAGAAGAGCTGATACCCAATATCCTCCCCCTTGGAGGGGTAGTCAGGGTACTACAGAACCTGCTCAGGGAGCGCGTGCCTGTCAGGGATCTGAGGACGATACTTGAAACCCTGGCCGATTACGCCTCCATGACCAAGGACACGGACCTGCTTACAGAGTATGTCAGGCAGGCGCTATCCCGTTCCATAACCAAACTATATCAGACCCCGGATGGCATGCTTCCATTAATTTCACTCGATCCGGCACTTGATGAGAAGATCGCTTCTTTCCTCCAGCAATCAAATCAGGGTTCGTACCTCACCATAGACCCGGCCCTTGCCCACCGCATAATCGGGGCGCTTAAGGAGATTGTGAATAAGGTTAACTCAAAGGGCTATCAGCCTCTCCTCCTCACATCCCCGGTAATAAGGGGACACATGAAGAGGTTTATTGAGAGGTTTATCCCGAACCTGATAGTCCTCTCGCCTAATGAGATATCGGGGAATGTAAAGATACAGACAATTGATACAGTGAGGTTGGCAGATGCAGATCAAAAAGTTTGAGGCATTAAGTATGCAGGAGGCTGTAAGGCTGATAAAAAATGAACTCGGCCCCGACGCACTGATCCTCTCTACAAAGAAGGTAAAGAAAGCCGGATCTGTCTTCGGACTCTTCAGCAGACCTTTTATAGAGGTAACAGCAGCAATCGACTTTGACCATACGGAGAAGAAAAAGGGTGTAGGGGACAGGGTGCAGGGTGTAGGGGAGAAGAGTGAACATCTATGTAGGGGCGAGGCGTTGCCTCGCCCCTACACGAGGGAACTAAACATGACACACTTAGGTCCCCTGCTTGGAGAGATATCCGAGATACGAGAGGATGTAAGATCGCTTATAAAGCTCTGTTCTGCCCCTGACCAGGAAAGGGATGATGAAGCCATTAAAGAGGAGATATCCCAGATAAGTACAATGATGGCAAGGCTTACCAGAGAGACAGGAGGGGCCTCACTCCTGCATCTCCACAAAAACTTCCAGCAGATGCACAGGAGGCTTTTAACAGGTAATGTAGATGAGCAGATTTCCGCAAGATTGATCGAGGCTGCCAGTAAAAAGATTAAGAAAGATGAGGCAGAAGATAAGGAGCTTATCAAAGAAAGGCTTTCAGGCATATTAACCAGAAACATAAATGTAACCGGACCGATCTTGAACAAGGAGAAGGAGAGGAAACTGGCGCTCTTTATGGGACCAACCGGCGTCGGAAAGACCACGACTATAGCCAAGCTTGCCGCTCATTATGCTATTAAGGAGAAAAAGAGGGTAAGCCTTATTACCCTTGATACATACAGGATCGGGGCCATAGAACAGCTTAAGATTTACGCCAAGATAATCGGCCTCTCCGTTGATATAGCCTTTTCCGGCAGAGAACTGGCTGATCTGGTAAAGGTTGATGACGCCGATCTTATCCTCATAGATACTGCCGGAAGGAGCCAGAGGGACAGGCTCCAGATGTCTGAATTACGGGAGGTCTTCAAATATAATATCCCCATTGAGACATACCTCCTCCTCTCCGCGACCACCAAAGAGAGGGATCTGAACGACATAATTGAGAACTTCAAGACATTGCCTGTGGACAGGCTTATCTTTACCAAGCTGGATGAGACCACAACATTTGGGCCGCTCTTAAATACCATGGTAAAGGCAAAAAAACCAATTGCGTATCTTACTGCAGGACAGCGGGTCCCCGAGGATATAGAGGTAGCGACATCCAAAAAGATTACAGACCTGATACTTGGCAATAAGGAGGCATAGTTTCATGGACCAGGCAGCAACGCTGAGGAGGATTACTGACCCTGACAGCAAAAGAGAAATCAGGGTAATGGCGATTACAAGCGGAAAGGGCGGTGTTGGAAAGACTAATGTGGTAGCCAACCTGGCCATAGCATTGTCAAGGACGGGCAAGAAGGTACTGGTCCTGGACGCAGACCTTGGACTAGGAAATATTGACGTCCTTCTCGGCCTTGCCCCGAGGTATAATCTAAGACATCTGCTTTCAGGGGAAAAGTCGGTCTCGGAGATCATGATCGAAGGCCCGTCAGGCATATTTATCCTGCCTGCAAGCTCAGGTTTCGAGGAATTAACGGCCCTGTCTATGGAGCAGCAGCTAAACCTGCTATCGGCGATAGAAAAGGTCAGCGACCGGATAGATATACTCCTGATAGATACAGGGGCCGGCATATCATCCAATGTCATCTATTTTAATCTTGTAGCCCAGGATATTATTGTGGTCGTATCGCCTGAGCCGACATCGATTACTGATGCATATGCACTGATGAAGATCCTTTCAGTAAGGCATAATGAGAAGAAGTTCAGACTCCTTGTAAATCTGGCAAAGACCCCTCAGCAGGCAAAGGATGTATACAGAAGATTAAGTATCGTTGCAGACAGGTTTCTCAATATCTCGATAGATTATCTCGGAGACATCCCCCTTGATGACTATCTTCCCCTTGCGGTCTGTCAGCAGAAGGCGGCATTTGAGCTTTTTCCGGACTCAAGGGCAAGCAAGGCCTTCGTGGGCCTGGCAAGACAGATATCCGCGCTTCCGATGCCGGAATCCCCCAAGGGGAATATCCAGTTCTTGCAGTATAAACAGATAGGGCAATAGGTATATGGCGAATCAGAAGACAATGAGAACATCAGGGCAAATCGGGGGGCTCCTTGATGATAAAGAGCAGACCATAAAGGAGTTTGCCCCTATCATCAAATATATGGCCTACAGGTTCTCATACCGGCTCCCCCCGGACCTGGACGTGGATGATCTGATCAACGCCGGGGTAATCGGGCTCCTTGATGCAATCGAGAAATATGACCCCTCAAAGGAGACCATGTTTAAGACCTACGCTGAATTCAGGGTCAGGGGCGCCATGCTGGACGAAATAAGGTCCATGGACTGGGTGCCAAGATCTGTAAGGGAGAAGATTGCCGTCATTCAGAGGGCCTATCATCAGATGGGAAAAGATCTTGGCAGGCCGGCCTCTGAAGAAGAGGTGGCAAGATCGCTCGATATGGATCTGAACGAATTCCACAACCTCTTATTTCAGGCAAAAGGTACCATCCTTATCCGTACCGAGGATATCAGGGTCCACACAGACAATGAAGATGCAACCTTTGACTCTATTGCAGATAACAATGCGGTCAATCCACTTTCAACTCTTTTAGCAACGGATACAAGCAGGTTCCTGGGAGAGGCAATAGATCAGCTCCCTGAGAGGGAAAAACAGGTTATTTCATTATATTATTATGACGAGCTGACAATGAAGGAGATAGGGAAGGTACTGGGAATTACCGAATCGCGGGTATCACAGCTTCATACCCAGGCCATCCTGAGGCTCAAAGGCACGCTTGTATGTGAGAAGATCACTAATAGCTAATAATGGGAGATTTTCTAATCATACATAACGACATAAATCCGAATTAACCCACCCTCACCCCAGCCCTCTCCCTGATGGAGAGGGAGCATTTGTTTCCCTCCCCTTCAAGGGGAGGGTTAGGGTGGGGATGGGGTATAATCATGACGCTATTTATGTCGCTGTGTATAATGTCAATTCAATTTTGAGAATCTAAACAAGGAGGAAGACATATGCCTGATTTAAAGATGAAGATCCTTGTTGTAGATGACTTTTCTACAATGAGGAGGATAATAAAAAACATATTAAAACAGCTCGGTTATTCAAATATTGAAGAGGCTGAGGACGGGAGCGTTGCATTGACCAAGCTGAAATTGGATATGTACGGGCTGGTCATAGCAGACTGGAATATGCCGAATATGACAGGCATCGAGCTGTTAAAAAATATCAGGTCTGATGGCGCATTGAAGAATACCCCGGTTTTAATGGTAACGGCAGAGGCTAAGCAGGAGAATGTAATAGAGGCGATACAATCAGGTGTAAATAATTATATAGTAAAACCATTCACAGCAGAGGTCTTAAAAGAGAAGATAGATAAGATATTTGATAAGGTAAAGTGATTTATAGTAAACGTCTTAAATAAGTTGACATTGAATGCCTGTCATTCCGAACGAAGTGAGGAATCTTAAGATTTCTCAGTCGCTCCGCTCCTTCGAAATGACAACTTTCTTTTGTCGTTAACTATTAGGAGGAAAAATGTCTGAGACCAACGAAAAGAAGATGAGTGATAGAAATGACGGAGTTAGGGAACTCCTGGATGTGACCCGATCAATGGCAAATGGCGACTTCAGCAGGGAAATAGAATCTGATCTTTACGGGGAGCTTGGAGAGCTGGCCAGATACATCAACATAACCTTCAGGAAGCTCCAAACCCTCGAACCGAATATAAAACTCAGCTCCGAGAAGATACCCATGGCCACGTCCCAGCTTTCCGACATAACAAGGGCAACAGAAGAGGCAACTAACAGGATACTGGAGCTTACAGAAAAGGTGCTTGATAACCACGACCTGATATCTTCTGGCATTGAAAGGGTTAAAGGTTCTGATAGATTGGACAAAAGTAATATCGGAGAGTTAGACAAGCTCGTATCAGATAATAAAGAAAGCCTGATTGAGATCATAACATGCCTGTCATTTCAGGACCTAACCGGACAAAAGATTAATAAAATAATGGTGATGATGCGGGATGTGGAATCCAGGATATTGGAGCTTATCGTAACCTTTGGTCTCAAGGCAAAAAATAAAGAGACGAGTATGGACGGTGTAACCTCGCCCATACTAAATGAACTTAAAAAACCCGTCTCTGATGACTTAAAGCAGGATCTGGTAGATGATATGTTGAAGCGGTTTGGCTTTTAATACTAAGGTGCAATCTAAATCCCCCTTAATCCCCCTTTGCTAAAGGGGGAACAAATATTCCCCTCTTTGGAAAACCTGCCTGCCGGCAGGCAGGGAGGGGGATGGTCGCTCCCCTGATGAAAGCAGGGTGCAGGGGTCAGGGTGCAGGGTGCAGGGGTCAGGAGGAAAGTATGGATTCTGAATCTTCTAAACAGCGAGCGGATGCGAGCGTTGAGGGGGAGGCTCCATCCGGCTTTGCCGGTGGAGGGGGCGACGCAAGCCCCTATAATAGAGGCGCTATAATGGATAATAGGCAACAACCTCATTGCCTTTGCCTAGATAGGTCAATTGAGAGGATAAACACATCACTATAAGGATACCGCGGCCAAAGGGCTGCACATTATTCGCCTCAAACATTTGCAATATCGCTGCATAATCAAAACCAGGTCCGCTGTCCTTAACCCTAATACGGAGTATCTCTCCATTGTTCGCTACCATCTGTCCTATTTCTATATCAATATACCCCTCATGTAGATTGACCAGGCGCCTCTGCCGCTCACACATATATTTTTCAAAACCTTCAGGCTCCGACAGAAGACGGGAATCAAGCCGCAGGACCCCATGATCCAGGGCATTAGCGTACAACTCAGAAATAATAACAAAGATTCGATCGGTGTGAGCTCTCTTAATACCCATGAGATGAAGCCAATCCAAAATAACCCGCATTGTATTCAAGTTTTTGAGCCTTTCCGGTCCCAGATGGAGCATCCATTTCCACTGATCCATTTTTCCTTTTTCTACCATTCCCTCCTTCAAGTCCTGGCTAATCTTATCCCGGATCTCAGATGGAGAACAGTCGATCATAACCAAAGAGATATCATCATGGGACGACCTACCGGCCAAATGTTTTTTAACTGCCTCCACCAAGGCGCTAAAGCGGAGCTTTGGGGTCGCGCTGAAGAGCGCCTGCAAAATCAACTTATCATCAAAAACTTTGCCATCAAGATTTTCTGCCTCTACAAGTCCATCGGAATAGATAACTAACTGACAGGGCTCATCCCAGGAGAAGACCTCTGTCTCTGTATTAAATTCTCCTTTGTTTAATATACCAAGGGGTGGGTGTCTTGATTTCCACTGATTTATTATTTCTCCTCGTTGGTTGACCAAGAGCGAAGGTGGATTTCCTCCATTCCAGATCTCAAGGGTTCTATTATACATATCGATGGAGACCATCGTTGCCGCAGCAAAGTAGCCGGTAGGCATCCCGGTATTGACCTGCCAATTCATCTCTTCGATAATACTTACGAGTGAAAAACCCTTATCGGTCATACTATAAAATGCCTGCGCAATCGGCAACGCTGTTAAGGCGGCAGACAATCCATGTCCCCTTACATCAGCCAGGATAATATGGAGATTATTAGAGGGGGTGCGGGCTGCAGCAATGAGATCTCCACTAAATTCATTTGAGGGTTCAATCCAATATTCCACCAATCCTTTATCGCCTTCTTCGAGTCGAATGGTCTTTTCCAGCACCTGTTTGACCAGACATATCTCCTGTTCACCTTTGTCACAGTAACCATGGAGGTCTCTTTGGCACTCCTCCTCCCTGGGGATCCGCTGTATCTCCATAATCCTCTCCATTCCCTCAATCTTTTATTTAATGGTAAATAATTTACCAAAATTAGCAACCTCTAATATCTGGCGAATCGTCCCCTTGCAATTACTTAAAATTACCTTCTGATTGGACATAGCTGCCTTTTCTTTAAGCAATAAGAGCATCCCCAGGGCAGAGCTGTCCATATAGTCCACTCCGCCCAGATCAACCTCTATCTCCTGCATGCCACTCTCTTTTAAGACCTCCTCATAACCGCTACGAAAATCCCGATGACCAGTGAAATCAAACCGCCCACTCAGGGATAATACGACCTTATCCTCGCACCTCCTGGTTTTGACCTGCATTGACATAGTATCACCTCCTCGCTATTTAAAGGGGCTTGCGTCGCCCCCTCCAAAGGCAAAGCCTTTGGAGCCTCCCCCTCAACGCTCGCATCCGCTCGCTGGATAAATTCTATAGGGGCTTGCGTCGCCCCCTCCAAAGGCAAAGCCGGATGGAGCGCTTCGGCTGAGCTCAGCGTCGAAGCCCTCCCCCTCTTGCTCACGTTGTTCGCTAGTGTAGTGTCTCATAAATACCTTTACACCCCGTTCGTGGTGAGCTTGTCGAACCATGAACGGAAACCATTGAAATGCCTCACCCTTCGACAGGCTCAGGGTGAACGGTAAATGTAAAGAAGCGTTGGATACACTACACTAG
>JACRHA010000056.1 GCA_016234185.1 Nitrospirota bacterium | reverse complement strand
TCGCATCCGCTCGCTGTGAACTACCTTCTGCAGATGAGCAACCTAAAGGATTGAATCTATGACCCCTTCTCCTATTATCTTTGCTGCAACCTTCTCTCCCTTTATATTATAAGTACCTGCTTCTATGGCTTTTTTTGCGTCATCTACCTTCTTTACCCTTATATCTGGGAGGGCATCGATCTCTTTTTTGATCTGCTGGGCAGCCTTAGCCTTCGAGGAGATATGGGCCTGATCGGTACCTCCAGTCTCATTTACGGCCGATTTCTCCTGTGCCCGATCTTTCTGTACCTCCTTTACGCCCTGCATATAGGCATTGAGGTCTTTCATCGGATCATGGTTGTTTATCTTCATCTCTGCCCCCTATGTTGTTGATATATTCTCCGCTATCCCTTTATCGGCAGGATATCGATTAGACTTTAGGGTTTTTTGAGCGAGCATAGCGAGCGTTTGAGGGGGAGGCTCCAAAGGCTTTGCCTGTGGAGGGGGCGACGCTAGCCCCTTAGATAGTTCACGGATAATTATATCTGAGAGTCCTATTCCTCCTGATTCGACCATACTCTTTGCAAGCGCTTCATCCTGAAAGGATCTATATATCTCCTCTCCCCTCCCACCGCCAAAGAGGCTATCAGCCGGTACGGTCTTCCTCATTTCCTTTAGCATATAGGAGATGAAGTAAGACTCAAACTCCTGGGCCGCTTTTTTTAGATCATCTTTACTCCTATCCCCATCCCTCTCCCCTTGGGGGGTAGGGGGTAGGGGGTAGGGTGTAGGGGGATTTCCTGATAATATAGACCCTAAATCCATTTTTCCCTCCTATATAATCTCAAGCTCTGCCTGCAGTGCCCCTGCTGCCTTCATTGCCTGGAGTATTGCAATCAGATCCCTGGGTGTTACGCCTATTGCATTTAATGCCCTGACAACCTCTCCGATACTCACACCGCCATCCACTAGGAGGAGCTGACCCTTTCCCTCCTCCACCGTCACCTCCCTCTGGGGCACCACAACGGTCTGCCCCTTGGAAAAGGGGAGGGGCTGTGATACCTGCTGTTCTGTCCTTATCTGGATGGTAAGGTTGCCATGCGAGATGGCCACTGTTGAGATCCTGACGTCCTCACCCATCACTATTGTCCCGGTCCTCTCGTTCAGCACCACCTTTGCATTCCTGTCCACCCGCACATCAAGGGTCTCGATCGATGCAATCAGTTCCACTATCCTGCCTCTGAATTTCTCAGGCACCCTGACATTTACGGTCGCAGAACTGACGGGTTCAGCGCCCTCCTCTCCAAGAAAGTTATTTATAGCCTTAGATAATCTTAGCGCTGTTGTAAAATCCTGGTTGTTAAGGGTAAGGGCTATTAATTCCATGGAACCCAGGTCTACCTTTACCTCTCTCTCTACAAGGGCGCCGCCAGGTATCCTTCCTGCTGTAGGATGGTTCTTTTGTATCGTATCTCCCCCTTTTCCTCCGAGAAAACCCCCGATTGAGACAGGTCCCTGAGCCACTGCATATATTTGTTGGTTCGGCGCCTTAAGCGGGGTCATTAAAAGTGTCCCACCCTGCAAGCTCGTGGCATCGCCGATCGATGACACCAGCACATCTGTCTTGCTCCCCGCTTTAATAAAGGGAGGAAGGGTGGCTGTCACCATGACTGCCGCCACGTTCTTTACCTTCACATCCTGTGGGTCCACAACTATACCCTGTTTCGAGAGCATGGTAGCCAGGCTCTGTATGGTAAATTCCGTCCCCTGCTTATCTCCGGTCCCGTTTAAGCCTATTACAAGACCATAACCTAAGATCTGGTTATCCCTGACCCCTTCGATAGTAACTATATCCTTGATCCTCGCTGCAAAAAGGGGTGTAAGATTTAGCAGTGAAAATATTAGAGTAGTTGTTATTATTATAATTTTTTTCATGATTTTCCCCCTACACCCTACCCCCTACACCCTTTCTTTAGAATGGCCATATCCAGCTGAATATCCTCATAAGCCATCCCGGCGACTGATTATCAAATATGACCCCCTTGCCTGTATACTCTATCTTTGCATCGGCAATAGATGCAGAGAGGATCGTGTTGTCCCTTGCAATATCCTCCGGTCTTATTATCCCGCTTACAGTAATAAACTGCCTCTCATTATTAATAAGAAGTTCCCTTGTTCCCCTGATCATCATATTTCCGTTCGGCATAAGCTCCGTTACCCTGGCAGTAATATCAGCAGTAAGCTGTCCGCTTCTGGTTGTTGAGCCTGATCCGTCAAAACTGCTTGAAGCAGTGGCCCCTATGTCTCTGTTGCCCGTAGGTAGGCCGAAGAAGGAGGTAAGTCCGGTAGAGATACTTGAGTCCCTGGCGGTCTTAGTTGTAGCATCCTTTGATCCGCTCGCATTCTCATCTACCCGCACTGTTACTATATCCCCAACCCTGCCTGCCTTATTATCCTGAAAGAGGAATGCCCTTCCGTTATTCTCACTCCAAAGTGATCCCTTCGATGCAGGCGCAGGAGCAACAAGGGCCTCTTTCTCCGGCTCCTTCAGATGGGCACATCCGTATTGCAGAGATCCCAGGAGGATAAAGACCGGGATGGTCCATAATCCTGCGATCTTACTCCATTTATTGCACATCTCTCCCTCCTTAATAGGTTACCTTCACCCTGCCTGAATCTAATACCTCTGCATAGATCTTCTTTTTCGAGTCGGAGTTTATGACCTCGATAATCTTTCCCTTTGTCCCGTCCATCCTGGCTTCTCCTGAAGCTGTAATTGTGAGGATACCGGATTCTATTATAATGACTACCCTGTCCCCCTTCTTTACGAGGGGCGCCTCTTCGATCATCTCCTCGGTCAGCAGTGTGCCGGGCTTGATAAACCTCTTGACCCTCTTTCCAATAACGGCCCCGGGGTCGAATAAGAGGCTCCCGCTCAGATCATAAAGCCCGATCTTTTTCAAATAGAGGTCATCTTCCCTGATTATCTGATTCTTCTTAATAGGATGTGACAGGGCAACAACATCCATCTCTACCCTCACATCCGCTGTCGTCTTGATTGTTTTGAAATTTTCCCCATCCTTCTTGAATTCGATCTGAAAAAGCCTTCTTCCGAGGAGGCCCCTGCTATCCTTGATGCTCACGTTATATTCCATTTTATCCTCTGATACAAAAACCTTCTCTGCTGATCCGATCAGATCGACCCTGACATGGTCTTCTGCCCATGGCATCTGCCCTTCCACGTAATGGGCAATAACATCCCTTATCCAATCATCGGTGGTAACATTCCTGATCTCTTTAGGAAAGAGGGGAGGGCTGCCAACAAGACCAAGGAAGACCACTGCCGGCAAAAGCTTTTTAAACAAATTGCATCCTATCATCTTGCCTTTCTCCATATAAAGTTACCGCCTCAGGTTATTTGCCGTCTGGAGGACCTCATCGGCCGTCTGGATCGACTTTGAGTTAATCTCGTACGCCCTTTGACCGATGATCATGTTAATCATCTCTTCGGCAATATTAACGTTCGACGACTCCAGATATCCCTGGGATATCGTCCCAAAACCATCCTGTCCGGGCTTCCCTGTAATCGGATCCCCGGATGAGGCAGTCGGGAGAAAAAGGTTTTTGCCGATACTGTTTAATCCGGAAGGGTTTACGAACCGTGCAAGCTCGATCTTACCTATGTTGGTCGGCGCCGAGCTGCCTGACACCTCGGCAGATACAATACCATCACTGCTTATGGTTACCTTCGATGCATTGCTAGGAATAGCAACAGATGGTTCAAGGGGATACCCATCTGAGCTCACCATCCTACCATCGCTGTCCTTTTTGAATGAACCTGCCCTGGTATATGCTATCTCCCCGTCAGGCTTTGTTATCTGGAAGAACCCATCCCCCTCAACAGCCATATCCAGCTCACTCTGGGTCTCCTGGAAATCTCCCTGGATAAATAACTTCTGCACCGCAACAGGACGAACCCCTGACCCAAGCTGTATACCTGTCGGCACCTGTGTCCCTGTGCCTGAGGCCGTCCCGGCAGATTTCACATTCTGATAAAGGAGGTCCTGAAAATCTGCCCTGCTCCTCTTGAAACCTACAGTATTTACGTTGGCAAGATTGTTAGAGATTACATCGAGGTTTACCTGTTGCCCGGCCATACCTGATGCAGATATCCATAGCGATCTTATCATCTTACTAAACCCTCCCTATCTCGGTTACTGACCTTGAATTAATCTCATCAATGGTCTGTATTGCTTTCTGATAAGATTCATATCCCCTCAATACCTCAATCATGGATGCCATCTCCTCTATGGTATTCACATTCGACTGCTCAAGGGCCCCCTGCACAACCGAAAATTTCTCAGACGGCTGTTCAGCGCCGCCCGAGAGGAGAGATTCCCCCTCCTTTTCCAGGTTATCCTGGTTCGCAAAGGTTACTATCCTGAGCATGCCGGCCTCCTGGTTGCCGGCATATACAGTCCCCTTCTCGTCAACCGTAATTTCTCCCTCCGGAAGCTGGATCGGCCCACCCTCGCCAAGAACCGGATCACCATCTTGAGTAACGATCCTCCTCTGGTCATCTAATGAAAAATTCCCGTTCCGTGTATATCTCGTACCCCCGTCCTTTTCTATCGCAAAGAAACCATCACCGTTTATGGCCAGGTCAAGCTTGTTCCCTGTATTTTTTATAGGTCCCCCTGAAAGGTCTATCACGGACCTGTCATACTGTACGAAGGCCTTATCCTTACCGAAGAAAGATCCGCCATCTGGATATGGTTCATTATAAGAAGGTAAATAAGACTTGAATATTGCCTTATCTTTTTTATAACCGATTGTATTTATATTTGAGAGGTTATTGGATATCATCTCAAGCTTCATTTCCTGGGCAATCCCGCCTGATAATAACGGATATATTCCTCTGTTCATGTCCCTTCTTCCTCCATTGGCACTATGTCTTTTGCAACTGGTATGCCACTACAATTCGTTGAACCTGAATTGCGCTATCAGATTGATTTATTTGAGTTTCATATAAAAAGTAAAAGCCCTGCCCCCTCTGTTCCGGTAGGAATCTTCTTCCCTGATAGGATACTTTTGCCTACCTGTGAACCAGGAATTGCTTGATATTTAACACCCTATTATGTAAAATAAAAATAGACGATTGTAAAGGTTAGTAATGATCGGAAGGGACTTAAAGAGGGGGATTAAGATCATAGCCGGAGGGGCAGGAGAGATAGCGGGAAAATTAGCAAAGGAAACAGACAGGATCGGGCTTAAGATGCAGGTGGATAATATCGAGAAGGAGATCAAGGCTTCATACCGCAATTTAGGGATGGTTGCCTTTGAAATGATAACTAATGGAGAAGGGGATCTTCATGAGCATGAGGAGATCAAGAAGATAATGCAGCGGATCCATGAAGAGACCCTGAAAAAGGCCAGGATCAAGGCAGAGGAGGGGCAATGAAAAGGATGATAATTAGTCTGTCGTCTTTTCTTTTGCTCCTTTTATACCTTATGTCTTCCGGCTGTACTACAAGGATAGTGCCAAAACCGCTCCAGGCAGGGGATGTAGATTTAGATTCAAATATAATCTCAAAAGAGAGGGAGGGCATACGCATCTCTGTCCAGTCTATGGAATGGAAGTATTACCCATATAACCTGGATAATTTTTATACCCCCATGCTCTTTCTTATCAGAAACAATACTGATAAGAAGGTTAGCTTTAAGGCATCCGATCTTGTCCTGGTTGATGATAGGGGTAATCAGTTTAGCGCAGTAGATCCGGGCATAGTCGAAAGGATTATGACCCCAAGGGGATACGGGCAGGGTTTCTATCCGCCGTCTTTCTATTATGGAGGATATCTCCCCCCGCCTGGATTCGGATATTATTCCATGGCCCCGACTGATATAACCTTGTTATCTATTTCAGAGGGGGATATATTTCCAGGGTCCCAGGTAAGGGGGTTCATATATTTCAAGAAGGCAGTGACGTACGGGAAGAATGTCAAGCTGAAGGCGAATATCGGCGCAACATCCGAAGAATTCGAATTTGAAATAAGATAGTAGATAGCCACGGGCAAGCCAGTGGCTATCTACCTAGCGAGCAAGGCGAGCGCTGAGTTGTAGGGGCGACGCAAGCCCCTAATGAAAGCGGGAGTCAGGAGTCAGGAGGAAGGTCTGGATTCCGAATCTTTTAAACAGCGAGCGGATGCGAGCGTTGAGGGGGAGGCTCCATCCGGCTTTGCCGGTGGAGGGGGCGACGCAAGCCCCTGAGATAGACCAAAAAATTGGCAGTTATAGCCGGCATAGATATAGGTAGCAACACCTTAAGGCTCCTAATCACTGAAATTGGTAAGCACCATTTTAAGGAGATACATTCAGAAAGAATGATAACCCGCCTCGGCGAGGGTTTGTCAGGCTCAGGCCGCCTGACTAATAATGCTATAATCAGAACCGTCTCAACCCTCAAAGACTTCAGGACGATTATTGACAGATATATGGTCAACGAGGTTGTTGTAGCTGCAACAAGCGCTGTAAGAGCCGCAGAAAACCGTCAATATTTTATTGACCTTGTAAAAAAAGAGACAGGATTTGACATAGAGGTGATCTCTGGAAAGGAGGAGGCGAGGAGGACGTTCCTCGGTATCCTCCATGGGTTAGATAAAAGGATACATAATATCGTTGCCATAGATATAGGTGGAGGGTCAACAGAGTTTATATTTGGGAGTGGAGGTGAGATCCTTTCAAGAATAAGCATAGACCTCGGGGTAGTAAATCTGACTGAAAGACATTTAAAAAGTGACCCTATCCTTCCATCTGAGCTTTCATCCATGGATTCGGAAATTATGGCGAAGATAAAAATGGTCTCTGAGCAATCAAAAGGCATTGAAGGATCAATATTGGTAGGTACAGCTGGGAGCATAACTACACTGGCGGCCATAGACCGGAAGATGGAGGTATATAATCCTCTCCGGATCAATAACTGCATCTTAAAGCTCGCATCGATAAGAGCGATATTATCAGACCTGGTTTCCAAATCGATCAAGGTGAGGAGGACGATTAAAGGACTCGAGCCGGGAAGGGAGGATATTATAGTGGCCGGAACAGCGATTCTTATAACCATAATGGAGGAGATGGGTCATGATTCATTAGTTGTTAGTGATTATGGGCTCAGAGAGGGCCTTATTATGGATGCCTACAACAAGAGATGCACCCATTAAATAGCGAAGACGACAAAGGAGGAGATATGAGTAGATTTTTTCTTGTATTATTAATAACCTGTTTAATAGCTGCGCCAAATCTTTTTGCAGCAGAAAAGGAGAAGAAGGCACCAATGGTATCAATAGAGACAGATAAGGGGGAGATAGTATTCGAGATGTATCCGGATGTCGCACCAAAGACTGTTGCGAGGATCACAGAACTTGTGAAACAGGGTTTTTACAATGGCCTTACATTTCACAGGATAGTTCCCGGGTTTGTAATACAGGGCGGTGATCCTAAGGGTGACGGCACAGGAGGCTCAGGGAAGAAGCTATCTGCAGAATTCAACAGCAAGAAGCATGTCTTTGGAACAGTGGCCATGGCACGGGCACAAAACCCCGACAGCGCTGACAGCCAATTCTATATCTGTCTGGGTGATCAACCTACCCTTGACGGGAACTATACCGTCTTTGGGCAGGTGATAAAGGGGATAGATGTGGTGCAGAAGATTGCAAAAGGGGATGTGATGAAGAAGGTGACAATGAAGTGACAAGGGTAAAGATCTAGCATATCTCTACCTCGCGATGAAGAACCCTCCGCATTTTTTGGAGGGTTCTTCAAAACCTTTAAGCTGATTTAAGGCTAATCGGTATCTCGCAGAACACCTCCCTGAGCCTGCCAAATTCTCTATTTTCTATATCAAGTCCTTCGATAAATGGCACTATATGAATACTATCTATCCCTGAGAGTCTTTTAAGCATCTTGATACTTGACTCCTCCGCCAATCCTGTCTCCTTCTTGTTTATGTTTGTTATCAACCCCTCTATCCTGATCCCCTTTGTTTTGGCATGCTCTATCGTAAGAAGAGTATGGTTTATGGTGCCGAGTGATACCCTTGTAACAATCATTATGGGAATATCTAGCAGGAGGATGAGATCAGATATGAATATGTCATCCATGATAGGCGCCATAAGCCCCCCAATCCCCTCAACCACCATGAAGTCATGGGAAGAAGAGAGGCGGTTATAGGCAGCACTTATCCTTTGAAGGTCTATACTGACCCCTTCCATCTCTGCGGAGGCCATCGGCGCAAGAGGATACTTAAGTTGATAGGGGGTGACCAGGGAAGGATCATCCGATACCCCGGCTGCATCTATTAGAAAGCTCCCGTCGATCCCAGGGGAGCGACCATCCCCCTCCACCGGCAAAGCCGGATGGAGCCTCCCCCTCCCTACGCTCGACTGCGCTCGCTGTTCTATCCCAGGGGCTTTTATTCGCCCTTCCTTAACCCTACATCCCGTCTCTATGGGTTTCATCACGCCTACGTTGATCCCCTTCTCTTTGAGCATCATTGCAATCCCAGCCGCAACTGCTGTCTTTCCTACACCCGTATCTGTCCCTGTAATGAATATCCCGCGAGACATCTTTAAAAGATCACCCGGTTGTCAAGATTGAATATCTGCCCTGTAGTTCCAGTTGAAGAAGTGAAGTGGAATATGAAGTCTGCCACCCCTTGTGCGCTTATAGGATCACCAAGTATATTGTCCTTCGTGATAATATCCTTCTGATCTGAGGAGAGGTCTTTTCCCATCCCATCTTGCATAAAGCCGGGGATAACGACATTTACCATTATATTGGATCCGGCAAGCTCCTTCGCAGCAGAACGTGAGAGGCCTATTAGCCCGGCCTTTGAAGCGGCATAGCAGGCCTGCCCTCTCCTTCCGGATAGACCTGCAAAGGATGATATATTTACAATATGTCCGCCTCCACTTTTTGCCATCATGCCTGCAGCTGCCCTCATACAGTTAAATGCGCCCTTCAGGTTTGTATCTATTATGTGCTTCCAATCATCCTCATCCATACTGATCAGGAGTCTGTCTTTATTAATGGCGGCATTATTTATTAGGATATCAATCCTCCCGAAGGCGGATATGGTTAAATCAATCATTCCAGAGATGTCATCAATATTCCTGACATCGGCCTTTGTCAAGACGGCCCTGCCTCCCATTTTTTCTATCTTGCCTGCCACATCTTCCGCCTCTTTTATCCTTTCCCTGAAATTTACGGCTACACTGTAGCCGGCAGATCCGAATCTTAGTGCAATGGCCCTACCCAGGCCCCTGGAAGCGCCTGTTACAATGACTGCCTTCATGAAATAATCCCAAGCTCCCTTCCTGCCCTCTTTAAGGCATCTACACCTGTATCAATCTCCTCCTTTGTATGGGTGGCCATTATAGATGTCCTGATCCTTGTCTTACCTTTAGGTACAGTGGGAGGCCTAATTACAGGCGCAAAAACGCCTAATTCAAGGAGTCTTTCTGAGAACTCAAGTCCCCTCTTCTCGTCTCCAATCATGATTGGTATTATCTGGCTCTCGCTCATCCCTGTATCAAGGCCAAGTCCTGTTACGGCCTTAAAGTAGTATCCTCTATTCTCCCATAACCTCTCCCTTATCTCAGGCATCTCTTCAATGATGTCGAATGCGGCAATGGCCGCAGCAGCAATAGCCGGTGGAAGTCCTGTTGTGAATATAAACGACCTTGCCCTGTTTATTAAATAATCTATAAGTGCATTATCCCCTGCAACAAATCCGCCATAGCACCCGATCGCCTTGCTCAATGTCCCCATCTGGATGTCAACCCCATCCTTTATCCCGAGATGCTCCATAGTGCCCCTGCCGCTCTTTCCTAAAACCCCTGTTGCGTGGGCATCATCGACCATCACCATCGCCTCATACCTCTTTGCAAGAGAGACGATATCATTTAACGGGGCAATATCACCATCCATACTGAAAAGACCATCGGTAATAACCAGCTTCCTCTTATATGATGAATACCTGTTAAGTATCTCCTCAAGCTGGGTCATATCTTTGTGTCTGTATATTAATAGCCTTGCCCTGCTGATCCTGCACCCCTCAAAGATAGACGCATGATTCAGTCTGTCTGCAATGATGACGTCTCCATCGCCTACTATGGATGGGATGATCCCGATATTGGCCAGGTAGCCCGATCCAAAGACAAGGGCCGCCTCAGTTGATTTAAACCTGGCGATCCTTTCTTCAAGTTCTTTTATGATATTCGTGTGACCTGAGATGAGCCTTGATGCCCCTGCCCCGGCACCATATCTTTCTATGGCCCTGATAGATGCGTCTTTTATCCTGTGGTGGTTTGAAAGACCAAGATAATTATTTGAAGAGAGGTTCACTGCCCTCTTTCCATCAATGACAAGACCTGACCCCTCCCCCGGTTCGACAACTAACAATCTGCGGAGAAGGTTTTTCGCTTTAAAGGGGCTTGCGTCGCCCCCTCCACCGGCAAAGCCGGACGGAGCCTCCCCCTCAACGCTCGCTTTGCTCGCTTTAAGCCTGGATATCTCGCCCGGAAACATCTATCTCTCTAATACCAAGGCTGAGATCATTGAGCATCCTCAGATCTTCTTTGGGATCGACGCCGGACCTGGTGAGATAGTTTCCGACCATCATGCCGTCAGCCCCAAAGTTGAATATCAGTCTGTGGGATTCACCGAGGGCAGAGACCCTGCCGCCGCAGACCCTTATCTCTTTTGAAGGCATAATGAACCTAAATAGCGCAATAGACCTTAATGCCTCATCGTGTCCAAGTCCGGCTGTACCTTCAAGCGGGGTACCTATAATCGGCATCAGGAAATTTATGGGCACAGAATCGGGATCGAGGTCCCTGATAGCGACAGCAAGATCGGCCCTATCCTCCATAGATTCTCCAATCCCCAATATCCCCCCAACACATGCGGAGAGCCCTGACTCCTTAACTTTCTTTACCATCTCCACCCTCTCAGAAAAAGAGTGGGTCGTGCATATCTTTTGGTAATAGCCTTCCGATGTCTCAAGGTTATGATGGTATCTGTTTAATCCGGCCTCTTTTAAGGCCCTTAGATGGTCAGAAGACATTAAACCGAGGGTTGCGCAGGGCGAGATTGAAACCTCATTCCTTATTTTTTTTATCGCCTCACATATACTTGAAATCTCATCATCCTTCCCGGTCCCCCTGCCGCTGGTTGATATACAGAACCTCCTTGCGCCATTTTTTTTTGCATCAGCGGCGGCCTTGACGATCTTATCTACCCGGATCAATGGATACTCCATTATCCCGGTCTGGTAATGGACCGACTGGGCGCAAAAGGCACAATCTTCCGGACATGAACCGGATTTGGCGCTTATTACAGAGCAGAGATCGGCAAGGTTGCCCTTATATCTTCTCCTTGCCTTTTCGGCAAGGGAAGAGATGAGACTGATATCATCGAGGCTGACAAGGTACAAGGCCTCATCCTTTGATAGGGACCCAACCCCTTCAAGTTTATCAATAATATCGTTTAATATGACATCCATGGGATTATTAGATTATATCTGAAGATGATCCCTTGTCAAATTAATATAATATGATGTCTCAAACCGTACCTGTACCTTATTTATCTATCCTGGAAGCACTAAAGATAAGCTTAAAATTTGCCGATAGGAGATAGAGAAAAGTAGATACCATCGGGTATCTACCTAGCCCTGCCTGTCGGCAGGCAGGGAGGGGGCGACGCAAGCTCCTGAAAGTGGGTGTTAACCCAGCGAGCGGAGTCGAGCGTTGAGGGGGAGGCTCCATCCGGCTTTGCCGGTGGAGGGGGCGACGCAAGCCCCTGGAAATAGACAGGTTTGATTGATCTATGGATATCCTTACGGTCATCGGTGTGGTTGTTGGGCTGGGCGCACTTGTTGGGGGACAGGCCTTGGAAGGGGGGAGTGTCCACTCAATCCTCCAATTTACCGCTGCTATTATCGTATTAGGGGGAACAATGGGTGCGGTGATGGTTCAATTTACACTTCCTAAGTTCCTTGAGGCGATGAAGTTAGGGCTGGAGGCCGTCAAGGCGCCAAATAATAATGCAGTCGCCTTCATAGAAAAGATTGTGGAATATGCCAATGTTGTCCGGAAGCAGGGGATCCTGGCCCTTGAGTCGAAGATTAAGGAGATAAAGGACCCTTTTTTAAAGAAGGGATTACAGCTTTTGATGGATGGGACCGAGCCAAAGCTGATCCGCGAGATACTCGAGGTGGAACTCTCCTTTGGAGAGGAGCATTATGCAATGGCGGCAAAATTATTTGAGGCCGCCGGCGGTTATTGTCCGACATTCGGGATCCTTGGCGCTGTAATGGGGCTGATCCATGTGATGGAGAACCTTGCAGATCCGACAAAGCTGGGAAGCGGGATCGCTACAGCCTTTGTTGCCACGGTATATGGTGTCTTAACGGCAAACCTGATCTTCCTCCCGATCGCAGGAAAGCTGAAGATGAGGAACCGGATGGAAGGGATCAGCCGTGAGCTGATTATTGAAGGGATAATGTCCATTGCTGCAGGGGATAACCCGCGGATGATCCAGGAAAAACTGGAAGGCTTCCTGACAGAGGCACAGAAGAAGAGACCCAAAAAGTAGATACCCTGATGAAAGCAGGGTGCAGGGGTCAGGGTGCAGGAGGAAAGTCTGGATTCTGAATCTTCTAAACAGCGGGCAGGGCGCGCGTTGAGGGGGAGGCGACGATCATCTGTGGGGGCCCGTGCGGTGCAGTTGCTCCTCCGATGCCCCTACACCCCGCGCTTGCACCGGCCAAGCCGGATGCTCGCTTCGGCTTTGCCGGTGGAGGGGGACGGTCGCTCCCCTGAATTTATAACAGCGAGCGGAGTCGAGCGTAGGGAGGGGGAGGGCTTCGACGCTGAGCTCAGCCGAAGCGCTCCATCCGGCTTTGCCGGTGGAGGGGGACGGTCGCTCCCCTGAGATAGGCGAGGGGGCGACGCAAGCCCCTTAAAGCGAGCAAAGCGAGCGTTGAGGGGGAGGCTCCATCCGGCTTTGCCGGTGGAGGGGGCGACGCAAGCCCCTTAAAAAAGGAGGAAAGATGCGGAAAAAAAAGGAAGAAGAACATGAAAATCAAGAGCGCTGGCTGATCTCCTATGCCGATTTTATCACGCTCCTCTTTGCATTCTTTGTGGTGATGTATTCTACATCATCAGTCCATGAGGGTAAGTATCGTGCAGTTTCCGATTCCGTGAATGAGGCATTTCACCCCGTTATCGCTCTCTCCTCTTCAAATATAAGACTGACCTCTAAACAATCCGGGACTGCCATGTTTGATACCGGCCTCAAACTTTTTTTTAAATACAGGAAGATGGAGGAGGAGGTCAGGACAATGGACCCTTCCGGGCAGATCAGTCTGATTAAAGACCGGCGGGGTACAGTGATAAGGATCGAGAACAGTCTTGCCTTTGAAACGGGTCAGGCAGAGATTCTCCCGGTGTTCAGCGAAAAACTTGATAAGATAGCAGATCTTATAGCCGCCCTTCCGAACCCCGTCCAGGTCGAGGGGCATACCGATAATATACCTATCAAGACACCGGCCTTCCCATCCAACTGGGAACTGTCAACTGGCAGGGCAATGAGTATTGTAAGGTATTTTGTCGACCGCCATGCAATGGATCCTCAACGTTTTTCTGTGGCCGGGTATGGCGAATTCAGACCGATCGATACCAATGATTCGCCGGAGGGCAGGGCAAAGAACCGCCGGGTAGAGATAGTAGTTGTAAGTGTGGATAGGATTCCATAAAAAAGTAGTTGCCCCAAGAGGATAGCATAAAGATCCCTTTATGTAGGGGCGAACCTCTGTGTTCGCCCTCTTTGGGATCGACGGAGACATTTCCAGGGCAGACACATAGGTCTGCCCCTACGATGAATCTGTTAAACATATCAACATTTATGTCGCACACCCATTTCATAAGGACCCGGAAGCTAAAGATTTTCCTTGATTTTCCGATAAGATAATTAAGTTCTCATGGGGAGGTTTAAATGGAAGATGACGGCATCTTGAAGGAATTCCTGGTTGAAAGTTATGAAGGTCTGGGAAGGCTTGATCAGGAGTTTGTTTTACTTGAAAAGGAGACAGGGAACAGAGCCCTTATCGCGAGTATCTTTCGCACTATACATACCATTAAGGGAACTTGTGGTTTTCTTGGACTTCCGAAGCTTGAGTCTGTTGCCCATGGCGGTGAAGATGTCCTCTCGATGATGCGGGACGGAAAGATGCCTGTGACGCCGGAGGGGGTTACAATCCTCCTTGAGGCGGTTGATACCATAAAGGAAATCCTGTCCCACATAGAGTCTAAAGGATCCGAGCCTGCCCAGGATTATAATTCTATACTACAGAAGCTGAAGACGCTTATTTCAAATGAAAGCGGGAGTCAGGAGACTTCGGCGAGCTCAGTCGAGCCGTCAGGAGTCAGGAGAAAGGAGAAAGGTATCCTGGATGCTGAATCCTCTAAACAGCGAGCGGATGCGAGCGTTGAGGGGAAGGCTCCAAAGGCTTTGCCTTTGGAGGGGGCGACGCAAGCCCCTGCTAATGAAAGCGGGAGTCAGGAGACTTCGGCGAGCTCAGTCGAGCCGTCAGGAGTCAGAAGTCAGGAAGAAAGCAAAGCTGTTATGTCACAAAATAGAGGTCTTGTGTCCGCGGAATCTTCCATCCGTGTGGACGTCGGCCTCCTCGATAAATTAATGAATTTAGTCGGTGAGCTTGTGCTTGCGCGAAATCAGCTCTTACAGCGGGTAAGGGAAGAGGATAATGCTGTGTATGCAGGCACTGCCCAGCGGATGAATCTGATTACAACAGAGCTCCAGGATGCTGTAATGAAGACCAGGATGCAGCCGATTCTGAATGTCTGGGAGAAATTCCCGCGCCTGGTGAGGGACCTTGCCAAGACAAATGGCAAAGAGGTTGAACTTGTCATGGACGGGGCTGAGACTGAGTTGGACAAGACCCTGTTAGAGGCGATTAAAGACCCCCTGACACATATTGTCAGGAATTCCGTAGATCATGGGATTGAGACCCCTGATATGAGGAGGGCAAGGGGGAAGGGACCAAAGGGGATGCTCAATCTTAAGGCATACCACGAAGGAGGCCAGATCAATATAGAGATCGGAGATGACGGAAATGGTATTGATATAGAGAAGGTCAAGCGCAAGGCCATTGAGAAGGGTCTCGTCTCTGCTGAGGCTGTATCCCGCATGTCGGAGCGTGAGGCCCTAAACCTTATCTTTCTGCCGGGGCTGTCAACTGCTGAGAAGGTAACAAATGTCTCGGGCCGCGGTGTCGGTATGGATGTAGTCAGGACAAATATAGAAAAGATAGGTGGGACAGTGGAAATGACAAGCAGGCTTGGGCAGGGCACAAGCCTTAGAATTAAGATACCATTGACGCTGGCAATAATCCCGGCCCTGATGGTTGCGGCAGGAAAGGAGCTCTTTGCGATCCCGCAGGCAAGTCTGCTTGAGCTTGTCCGGGTAGATCCTGAGTCTGGCGGCCGGATCGAAGTGATCCACGACGCCAGCTTTTATAGGTTGCGGGGAACGCTCCTTCCTATTCTTTACCTCAATCGACTCCTTTGCCTGGAAGAAGGTAGGGGCACATTGCAATGTGCCCCTACAGAAACATCTAATACCAGCATAGTTGTCCTTAAGGCTGGAGAACGTCCCTTCGGGCTTGTGGTTGATGCGGTAAACAATAGCGAGGAGATCGTAGTTAAGCCATTGAGCAGGCAGTTAAAAGGGCTTTCAGTATTTGCAGGCGCAACGATCATGGGTGATGGAAGGGTGGCCCTTATACTGGATGTACAGGGGGTTGCCAAGGAGGGAGGGTTTCTTCAGTCTAAGGCTGGTGAGACCAAATTAACATTAGAAGATAGTACGGAAGATGGATCAGGGATTGAACATCATACGCTGATCCTCTTTTCTGCCTCAGGGAATGACCGGTTTGCAGTCCCTCTGGCCCTGGTTGACCGACTGGAGGAATTTTACCTAAACAGGGTTGAACAGGCTGCCGGACGGGACATAATTCAATACCGTGGGGGTCTTCTTCCGTTGATCCGGCTTGACAGGATCCTTGGTATAGATTCCCCTGACCAAAACCGGGAGATGCTGCCTACTATTGTATTTTCCGGAAAAAAGAAGAATGTCGGGCTGGTGGTAGACAGGATACTCGATATCGTTGAGGCAGAGTCGGTGCTCCATCCTCCCCCGCCAGGCAAGACAGGGGTAGCCGGATCTTTGGTTATTGAGGGGATGACAACCGACCTGCTCAATATAGACCAGGTGATCGAAGGCGTTGAACCGGGGTGGATGGAAGAGGCAAGGGTGTAGGGTTGGGGGTTTAGAAAAAGATCGAAGACTATATTTAAGGAGGCGGCCAGATTATGTCATTACAATCCTCAGACAAACAGATAAAGCATATATCAAGGGGAGAAGACCGACGTCAGTCTGACCTTGGTCCTATTGGTGGGTTCGAAAAGCGGTCTGCCACGGCAGACCGGCGCCACGAAAACAACCGTCAGTATGCAACGTTCTTTCTGGATGATCATTTTCTCGGGGTTGAGGTAGAGAAGGTACAGGAAATTCTCAATGTCCAGGATATGACCCGTGTCCCGCTGGCGCCTCCGGTAATTGCCGGTCTTATCAACCTTCGAGGGCATATTGTTACAGCTATCGACCTCAGGACAAGGCTCGGGTTCCCGTCCCGCCCCCCGGGTCTTTGGACTAAGAGTCTGGTGGTTTTGACCATGGATGGGCCTGTGGATCTCCTGGTGGATCAGATCGGGGATGTCATCGAGGTGCTCCCTGATCTTTTTGAGTCTGCCCCTGAGACACTGGATGAGCAGTTTGGATCGGTTATAGATGGGGTATATAAACTCAAAGAGAGGCTGCTTCTGGCACTTAATATCGATTCGATTGTGCAGGTTGCCGGATAAAGACCAACATGAGTGGAAATAAAAGGGGCCATTACAAAGCAATTTAGGTTCAGAGAAAGGGAGGAGTGATTTTCATGAAGCGAATAATCATACTGGCATCCTGGATAGCGGTCCATTGCCTTATTGGCGTGATAGACGGCAATGCCTTTGAGTTCAATGGGTTTGCCGATGCCTCGTTTACCAAATGCACAAACGATGATTGCGGGGCCATCGGGGAAGAGGGGGGAAGGAACGGAAATTTCACAGTCGGGACCCTCGACCTCTATGTCGCTCATAATATGGATAAGATCGATGCCCTGGTAGAGCTCGTTATAGAAGGGGGCTCCATAGTTGACCTGGAGAGGATGATCTTGAGGTACTCATTCAGCGATGCCCTTCAGATAAATATGGGCCGTTTCCATACGCCTATGGGATTCTGGAACACCTCATTTCACCATGGGGTCCAGCTCCAGACAACTATCAACCGGCCGGAATTTCTATTGTTTGAAGACGACGGAGGGATCCTCCCGGTTCATACCGTTGGTCTCTATCTCTCCGGAAGGACGAGAAGAGATCCCTTGATCGCAGAATATGGCGTAATGGTCGGAAATGGTCCGAGGGTGACCTCGGAGGATGAAGAGTCGAATCTTATCTCACCCAATAACGTTACGGATAACACCATGGGAAAGTCTGTGGCCTTTAATGTAACGCTTTCATCCCCATTGGTCGAAGGCCTTAAGCTGGGCGCCCAGGGTCATATTGCAAGGATAGAGAGTGACAGCTCTTTTGTTCCGGTGAATGGTATCAGTGCTGTTGATGTAGACCAGACTATTATCGGCGCAAGCATCATCTACTCCACGGGAAATATAGACCTGATGGGCGAATACTTTTCCATTAAAGATAAAGACAATATCGGATCTGCCGGATCCAATACCAGTAATGCATATTATGGCCTGATTTCCTATACTATTGCCGATAGGTGGATACCTTACCTTTTGCATGAGAATATGTCTGTGAAAAGCGATAAAGATCCCTATTTCATTGCACTTGGAAGCACGGATGTCAGGAAGACCACTCTAGGGCTCCGCTACAACCTCAGCTATAGGAGCTCCCTTAAGGCCGAATGGCGTGATGTTGACCGCGCGGATGGGAAGTGGAATGAGTATGGTTTCCAATGGGCAATAGCGTTTTAGGGATCAACGGGTGCAAGCCGGAGTCTGATCTAAGAAGATGAAGATAAGGAGAAAATGAATGAAAATCAAGATATTGATTATAGCCATCGGCCTCCTTCTGTATGAAAATGCACAGGCCAGGGAGTTGGCAATTATTGCGAATAAGGCCTATCCATCAGGCAGCATTGCTATAGCGGTGTTGAAAGATGTATACCGGGGGGAAAAGACAGTGGAGGGGGGCGTTAAGATCCGGCCGATCGACCAGGAGGGGTCGATGATCGAGAAGAAATTCCTTGAAAAGGCATTGGGAACCACCATTGACCGTTACAAGGGATATTGGATTAAGAGGATTTTTCAGGATGGCGGGGTACCGCCGGTGAAAAAGAAATCATCAGGTGCAGTGATGGAATCTGTTAAGCAGGAGGCCGGATGGATCGGGTATATATGGAAGGATGAAGTGGACCCTAAAGATAACGAAATTAAGGTGCTGTTAACGATAGAGGTAGGGGACTAAAAATATAATGGGGGTAGGGAAATGCTTAACATAAATTCCTTAAGAATCCAACACAAGATCATCGGCAGTTATGTCTTAATGTTGATCGTCTTCCTGATGCTGGCCGTTTACAGTTATTCAGGGGGTGTCCGGATGCTCTCTCTTGCAGTTCAGCTCCAGGAGAAGGCTTACCTCCCATACAAAGAAGGCGTAGTGCTGGAAGAAGATTTAAAAAGGATATCCGAGCTGTTTACAGAGGCGATCAGTTTTAATGATCAGATGAAACTTGAAAAAGCCAAAGAGATAGGAACAGGATTTATGGCCGCGCTGGAGCGGCTAAAGAAGTTGTCAGGGGAGGATAGTAAACAGCTTGCCGAGATTGAAGCCCTTTATAAAACATATTTTGACCTGGGTCAGAAGATCGCGGCCACACTTATGGCCAGAAAAAATATCGGCATGGCAGAACAAGAAACGGGAAAATTCAGCAATACAGCCACTGAACTCAGGCAGCGCCTCGATGAATATACCAAGGGTAAGGACAATACCTTTAAGACCGGAATTGAGGGACTGGGCCGGCTGGCAAAAAGTTTCAAGGGTATCACCCTCTGGATCACTATCGGAATAATCCTGCTCGGGACGGCGCTGGTGGTCCTTTTGGGAAGGGCTATCGTTCACCCGCTGCGCAACCTGGCCTCGGTCGCTGAAAGGATTGCTGCCGGCGATCTTACTATTGAGGTGAAGGCCGGAGGTAATGATGAGATCGGGGCGCTAAGCCGGTCCTTCTCCGCTATGGTCGCGGGGCTACGCGAAATGATCTCCGGTATTCAACATGGTTCGAGCCAGATCTCTACAACATCTGAAGAGCTGGCTGCATTCAGTAAACATGTCGAAGCTAACATAGAGGAGACAAACCGCCAGGTAACTTCAGTCTCAGCCGCAGGCGAGCAGACAAACAGGAATGTCCAGACAGTTGCCACTGCGGCAGAGGAGATGACGGCTACAATCAAGGAGATATCGAAAAATGTCCAGGAGGCGACAAGTGTTACTACCCAGGCGGTGTCGGCTGCGCAATCGACTAATGCCATTATCTCAAAGCTTGGTGAATCGAGCGCTGAGATCGGGAAGGTAATCAAGGTTATTACATCAATTGCCCAGCAGACAAACCTCCTTGCCCTCAATGCAACCATTGAGGCGGCCAGGGCAGGAGAGGCAGGAAAGGGATTCGCCGTGGTGGCTAATGAGGTAAAGGATCTGGCCAAAGAAACAGCCAAGGCCACAGAAGAGATCAGCCGGAAGATCGAGGCGATCCAGACAGATACCAGGGGGGCCGTCTCGGCTATCGGGGAGATCGGGCAGATTATTACCAAGATCAACGAGATTTCAATGACTATCGCAGGGGCAGTCGAAGAGCAGGCGGTGACCACCAATGAGATAAGCCGGAATATGACGGAGGCAGCCAAAGGCACAGGTGAAGTGGTTCAGAGCATTGCCGGGGTGGCAACAGCCTCCAAGGGCACGGCTGAAGGGGCGGCTAATGTCATGTCGGCCTCTCAGATCCTTGCCAAAATGGGCTTGGAGTTAATGGAGGTGGTGGGCAAGTTTAAGATCAACTCTGATAACAACGATAAGTCATTCAAGCAAAGGGAGGGTCTGTATGAGGTTTCTCAGAGAAGAGCTGCTTAAGTCATTTCATAAGGGGGATCTTTCTCTGCTACTCACTTGAACATCTTTTTTGAAATAGGGGTTTGATATGAAGGTATTGATTGTTGATGACTCAGGGTTGGTCAGAAGGCTTATGAGAAAGATGATTTCTGATCTGGGCCATGAGCCGCTGGAGGCGATTCACGGAAAAGACGCACTGAAACAATTGGAGGCCCACCCTGATATCGGACTAATGATGTTAGACTGGAATATGCCCGAGATGAATGGTGTTGAATTATTGGACGCGATTAAATTGAGATGGGACCCGGTAAAGAGGCCCACTATCATAATGGTAACAACAGAGAACCAGATGGAAAAGATCGTCCAGGCCCTGGCCAAGGGGGCAAATGAATACATAATGAAACCTTTCACAAGGGAGATCCTAATAGAAAAGCTGTCCATACTCGGGATCACAAATGGCTGCAATTAATGAACCAATCCGAGTCCTGATTGTTGATGATTCTGCCGTAGTCAGGCGGGCAGTCTCTGATGCCCTCTCATCAGACCCTGAGATTGCAGTTGTTGGAACCGCATCTAACGGTATTATTGCCATTCAGCGTATCAGTCAATTAAACCCGGATGTTATTATCCTTGACATCGAGATGCCGGAAATGGATGGATTCGGTGTGCTCCGCGTACTCCGGGCCAATTGCCCGAAGATCAGGACGATCATGTTCAGCTCCCTTACTCAGCGCGGAGCTGTACAGACTATCGAGGCGCTATCACTTGGGGCCAATGACTATATTGCCAAACCTGCATGCATTACCCATCAGGGATATAAAGATATCCTTAAAGGTGTTGCATCGGAGTTGATCCCGAAGATCAAACAATTTAGTCAGGGGGTAGGGTACAGGGTACAGGGTACAGGGTATACCCCCTACCCCCTGCACCCTGTCCTCTCTGTTCCCAGGGTTGTGGCCATTGGCATATCCACAGGAGGCCCTGAGGCCTTATCAAGGCTAATTCCGGTATTACCGAAGGGATTCCCTGTTCCTATTATGATAGTTCAGCACATGCCGCCAATCTTTACAAAGCTCCTTGCAGAGCGTCTCAACACTATCTCTGACCTTAGGGTTATTGAAGGGCATGAGGGGGTGGAGCCAGAGCCTGGAGTGGTCTATATTGCCCCTGGAGATTTTCATATGACCTTGCAGCATAGGGGGGATGGCGCTGTGATCTCCTTAAACCAGGGACCCCCGGAGAACTTCTGCCGTCCGGCAGTAGATGCACTCTTCCGTTCTGTAGCAAAGGTCTATGGACCCAATGCCCTGGGGATCATCATGACAGGGATGGGACAGGACGGTTATAAGGGTGTAATGGATATGAAGAAACAGGGTGCCCTGGTTTTTGCACAAGACCAGGCCAGTAGCGTGGTCTGGGGGATGCCGTCGGCTGTAATCAATGGCGGGTTTGCGGATTGTGTATTACCGTTGGATCAGATAAGCAGCGCCATAGATGACTGCGTATCAAGAAAACAGGTTAAGGTTTAGGTTGAGGCTGAGAAAACCTGAAACCTTAACCTTAGCCTTAACCTCAACCTTGGCTTTTATTTAGGTGTAAATCGGCTATGGTAACTCAAGAAACACTCAACTTTTTATTCTCCCTCCTTCATAAGGAGAGTGGGTTGGCGCTGGATGATTCCAAGACCTATCTGATTGAGACCAGATTGGATCCGATAGCAAGACAGGAAGGTTTTCCATCGATCAATGACCTTGGCCGGCACATGAAACAGCATCCATCTCAGCCTCTCCGCCAGAAGGTTATAGACGCCATGATGACCAATGAGACCTCCTTCTTCAGGGATGTAAAACCCTTTGAACTCCTGAAAGGCGTTGTCATTCCAGATCTGTTAAAGGCCAATGAAAAGGGCCGCAGGATCAGGATCTGGACAGCAGGTTGTTCAACAGGTCAGGAGCCATATACCATTTCTATGTTGCTTTGCGAGATGGGTCCTGCACTTCGGCAATGGGACATTGGCATCCTTGCAACAGATATTGCAGATGGGGCGCTTGCGCGGGCTAAGGCAGGTATTTATTCACAGTATGAGGTTCAGCGCGGCCTGCCTGTTACATACCTGACCCGTTTTTTTAATCAGCGCAAGACAGAATGGGAGATAAAACAGGAGGTAAAGAGGCTGGTAGAATTCCGGCGATTAAATCTGTTGTCCGGCTTTTCACACCTCGGGATATTTGATGTTATCTTTTGCCGAAACGTCCTTATCTATTTTGATGCAGATACAAAGGTCAGGATTATGGAACAGTTTGCCGATATCCTATCCTCCGGAGGTGTGTTTTTTCTGGGCGGGGCCGAGACTCCCTTCGGTATTACCGGCAAATTCACCCGTATTGAGACGGAGAAGGGTGTTTGTTATAAGAAGAACACCATTCCTATGCAGCCATAAGTTGGTGTGTTTGCAAATAATTGATATACTTATTGTATAAGATCGATATGTGGGCCTGCTTTAAGGAGGTGGGGTGGATGGTAAAAAAACTAAACCTTATTATATCTAAAAAATATGGGCTGCTGGGTGTTGGTCTTGGGATCTCCTTCTGGGTGCTTGATTCTGCAGTAGATGCCTTTATATTTCATGAGAATACTTTTTCAGGGCAGATATTTGTCTTGGATACAATGGACGCCTGGATGCGCCTGGTTATTATGTCTATTACTACTATTTTTGGATTCTGGGCCCAGGGCGCAATAGACAGACAGAGAAGAATAATGGCGAATGATATTACTGGAAGGAGGCAGTCGGATGCGCTGATCCATCACCTTGCCTACAATGATCTTCTTACGGACCTCCCAAACCGCCTTTCCCTGCATGACGATATAGACCGTGCCATAACCAGGGCGCGGATGGATAATAGATCCTTTGCCCTCATCGTGATAAACCTGGACCGCTTCGAGGAGATTAATAATACCCTGGGCCATAATAATGGCGACCTGATATTACAGGGCGTCGCAGTCCGCCTAAAAGGGATCTTCTTGCATCCTCACACCGTGGCGCGCTTAGGCGGTGATGAGTTCGCAGTCCTGATTCAGGGGGCAGATACAGATACTGCCAAGATAGGGGCAGAAAGGATAATAGGGGAGATAAAAAGACCTTTTCCTGTAGCGGATCTCCTGGTTGAGGTCTCATCAAGCATCGGGATCGCGTTCTTCCCCGGTCATGGTGAGGATGTGCACACCCTGATCAGAAGGGGAGAGATGGCGATGTATGCGGCCAAGAGGACAGAAAGCGGGGTCTGTGTCTACTCCAGCGAATTTGACCAATATTCTCCCGCCCGCCTTGCCCTGATGGGTGAGCTCCGCCATGCCATAGAACAAGACCAGTTGTTCCTCCTGTATCAGCCGAAGATAGACCTGAAGACAGGCAAGACCATCGGCGTTGAGGCCCTTGTCCGCTGGCAGCATCCGAAATCAGGCGTCATACCTCCCAATGACTTCATCTCTCTTGCAGAGAGGGGAGGATTAATTAAGGAGCTTACACTATGGGTGTTAAAAGATGTGCTAAGCAAGTCAAGGGGCTGGCTTAAGTCAGGCATTGAGGTCTCTGTAGCAATAAACCTCTCCGTAAAGAGCCTCCATAACCCTCAGCTTTTAGATCAGATAAAAAAGCTTCTCATGACCTGGGGCATAACAGCAGGCGCTGTCAGGTTTGAGATCACTGAATCTATTATCATGTCTGACCCGAAGCTTGCCATGGAGATCATCACCGATCTTACATCCATGGGTATCAGGTTTTCTATCGATGACTTCGGCACCGGCTACTCCTCACTTGGTTATCTGAAAAGGCTCCCTGTGGATGAGATAAAGATAGATAAATCCTTTGTCATTAATATGATGAAGGATGATAATAACTTAAAGATAGTCCGCTCCGTCATAGAGCTTGGCCATAGTCTGGGCTTGAAGGTGGTGGCCGAGGGCGTGGAGGATAAAGAGACATATGATAAACTCGTCTTGCTTGACTGTGACTTAGCCCAGGGGTATTACATGAGCAGGCCGATCCCATTATCGGCATTTATAGAGAGGATGACAAATGAAGGCAGCAGAAAAAAATATCCTGTTGCGGCAATGACCTGAAAGCCTCATAACAAAACACTAAAGTTTTAATCGATCTATTCCGATCTATGTAATTACCAGGTTATGAATGTTATGCCAATGTCAAGAATGTTATGGCGAAATAAAAATAATCTTAACTAAGAGCCTGTTGCACAAACCAAATTTTGCCCTTCGACAGGCTCAGGGCGAGCGGAGCATGTATTGAAATCATTAAACTTTACCGTTCATGCTGAGCTTGTCGAAGCATAAATAGCATTTGTGCAACAGGCTCCTAAAGGAGAAGTGTAGATGTTTAAGCATATAAAAATAGCGCATAAGCTCATCCTGATGGTTATTATCCCGATCCTGGCCCTCCTCTATTTTGCCTTAACCGGGATCGCTGAAATATGGAGGCTTTCAGGCGAGATGGAGAGATTGGGGGATCTGTCTGTCCTTGTAGTTAAGATAAGCGGGTTTGTGCATGAATCGCAGAAAGAAAGAGGCGCTACAGGTGTATTTATGGGAAGCAAGGGGACGAAATATACCGAAGAGCTTAGAACCCAGAGGTCCAATACCGACAAGAAGATAGAAGCCATGGATGATTTTATGAAGGGTTTTAACAGGAACAGGTTTGATGCCGGGTTTAAAAATGACCTGGAAATGGCGCTCAATAACCTTAACAGAATAAGGGGGCACAGGGACTCAGTTAATGCCTTTAATATCTCCGGCGGGGAAGGAATCGGTTATTACACAGATATGAACGCCTCCTTTTTAAAGGTAATAGACCATATATCCAGGATAAGCGCCAATCCGGGGCTTTCAATCCAGATATTGGCCTATGTAAGTTTCCTGAGGTCAAAAGAGAAGGCAGGCGTAGAAAGGGCTACTATGAGTAATACCTTTGGTGTAGGCAGATTTGAAGAGGGGATATATAATAAATTCATCTACGCTGTAAATGCCCAGGATATCTATTTAAATCAGTTTTTATCGATTGCTAAAGAGGAGCAGAAGGAATTCTATAAAAATAAGATGCAGGGTCAATTTATAGATGAGACCGCAAGGATGAGGAAGATTGCCATAGATAGAGCGAGCCAGGGGAATCTGGGGGTTGATTCTGCCTATTGGTTTACAATGATGACCGGTAAGATAAATCTCTTAAAAGAGGTAGAAGAGAGGCTCTCGAATGACATAAATGCAAATGCAGATCAATTAAAAAGGGGTGCGAATCTTGGTCTTATGCTCTTCATGATAATAACCCTTGTTTCTCTCATGGCTACGGTTTTTCTGACCTACTTTTTAATGAGGGGCATTACCAGACCGATGTATGAGATGGTCCGGGTGGTGGAAAGGATATCAGAAGGCGACCTGACAGTGGAGATTAAGGCCAGGGGGAACGATGAAATAGGATCTCTTGTCCGATCCTTCTGTTCCATGGTGGTAAGGCTCCGCGAAACCTTTGCGGGCATTGAAAACACCTCCAAAAGGATATATGTCACATCGGAGGGACTGGCAGCCTCCAGTCAGCAGATGAGCGCCAATTCAGAGGAGACGAATCGCCAGGCAAGCAGCGTCTCGGCGGCAGGAGAACAGACCAACAGAAATGTCCAGACAGTTGCAACAGCGGCAGAGGAGATGACGGCAACCATCAAGGAGATCTCAAAAAATGTCCAGGAGGCGGGCAGGATTACTTCGCAGGCTGTTAATGTTGCCGAATCTACCAATACTACAATTTCAAAACTAAATGAGTCGAGTATTGAGATAGGCAAGGTAATAAAGGTCATAACTTCTATTGCCCAGCAGACAAACCTCCTGGCGCTTAACGCAACCATTGAAGCTGCCCGTGCGGGGGAGGCCGGCAAAGGCTTTGCCGTTGTGGCAAACGAGGTGAAGGAGCTTGCCAAGGAGACGGCAAAGGCCACAGAGGAGATCAGCCGGAAGATCGAGGCGATCCAGGCTGATAACAGGGGCGCTGTATTGGCCATAGATGAAATAAGAGAGATTGTCGGCAAGATTAACGAGATATCTACGGCAATCGCCGGGGCCGTAGAGGAGCAGGCAGCAACAACTACAGATATCAGCCGGAACATGGCGGAGGCGGCAACAGGGACGGGCGAGGTGGTCCAGAGCATATCCGGCGTGGCTACTGCTTCCAGGAGCACCGCCGAAGGGGCGGCTAACGTCATGTCGGCCTCTCAGACACTGGCCAGGATGGGCGGGGAACTAATGGAGGTAGTCGGCAGATTTAAGATTAATTCTGATCAGCATGAGAAGACTGCAAGGCAAAAGGAGGGTCTGGTTGCAGCAGGCCGGATAGGGACAGCAGAAGTCGCATCCTGGTAGATAATGACCAAATACCCATTCACAGTTATGAGGATTTACGCAATAAGGCCGATGAATTTTTGGGCACGCATAACCCTGGGAGGAGGCTGTCCGTGAGAAAACCCGCAAGAAGTTTTCCTGACGCCAATACCATAATCCGCTATCTTGTCAGAGATGACCTTATCCAGGGTTAATAGGGTGTTAAGCTCTTAATAGAGCCGAGGGAAATTTAATTGTGATCTTGCCTTTCCCCCCTCAACTGGTGTAAATTCATTGAATGAATTTGACCCTTTATCAATAAGATTATGATCAGGACAGAGGGACTGACAAAGGTCTTCAGGGTGGGCTTCTGGGGCAGGAAGGTTACGGCCCTCTCTTATCTAAACCTCCAGGTGAATGAAAAAGAGATATTCGGGTTCCTGGGTCCAAACGGGGCAGGTAAAACCACTACCCTCAAACTTTTGATGGGCCTCATCTACCCTACCTCAGGCAGGGCATGGCTCCTGGGAAGGGAACTAACCAACGCGGCTGTAAAAAAGGAAATAGGCTTTCTTCCTGAGGCCCCATACTTTTACGACTATCTTACAGCCCATGAATTTCTGCGATTTTATGGCGGGCTTTTCGAGATAGAAAAGAACCTGCTGAAGGGCCGGATAGAAAGATTATTAGAGATGGTAGGATTATCAGACAACAGGCACCTCCCGCTCGGAAAGTTTTCAAAAGGTATGCTCCAGAGGATAGGGATAGCCCAGGCATTGATCAATGACCCCAGACTGGTAATCCTTGATGAGCCGATGTCAGGATTGGATCCGATCGGCAGGAGGGAGATAAGGGATATCATCCTTAAATTAAGAAGCGATGGCAAGACGGTATTCTTCAGCTCCCATATACTTTCTGATGCCGAGATGATCTGTGACAGGGTAGGGATATTAAACAGAGGAAAGCTTATAAATGTTGGCAGGCTGGATGAGATCCTTGAGGCCAGATTGAAATATATAGAGGTCATTGCCGAGGGGGTCGGAGCGGAGGTTGTATCAAAAATAGATAAAGGGGTCATGACGGCAGGTGACAGGATTATTATGAGATTGGGTAATGAACAGCAGGTAAATGAGGTAATTGAGCTTACCAGCAAAATGAATGGAAAGGTCATCTCCATTATCCCCCAGAAGGAATCCCTGGAGGACTACTTTATAAAAGAGGTAGGTACAAATTAGGCTGCCATGAAGATAGTTGTAATTGCCTTAAATACCTTCAGGGAGACTGTCAGGGAGAAGGTTCTCTATAACCTCCTCTTTTTTGCCCTCCTGATGATCGGCTCATCCGTTTTATTGAGCACCCTGACTATAGGGGAGCAATCCAAGATCATAATGGATATCGGTCTGGCCAGCATCAATATCTTCGGCATCTTAATTGCAATCTTTGTTGGAATAGGACTTGTAAGCAAAGAGATAGAAAAAAAGACTATTTATACAATCATATCAAAGCCTATTTACAGATATCAGTTCCTCCTTGGGAAATATCTCGGTCTGCTTATAACCCTGTTTGTGAATACATCGATTATGGTGATAGGTTTTTTTGCGGTACTTTTAATCATGTCATACAATATTACCCCTGATATGATTAAGGCTATTTTATTGATCTATGTTGAAATGATGGTCGTTACTGCGGTTGCCCTGATGTTTTCGACCTTTACCACATCTGCATTAAGCGCTATCTTTACCATATCTATATATGTTATTGGACACTTATTAGGAGACCTGAAGGCATTTGCTGCAAAACTCGGGAACCCGGTAATGGTATTCATGATGGATGCCCTGTATTATATACTTCCTAACCTGGAGAACTTTAATATAAAGGGAGAGGTAGTCCATAATATCGCGCTGGATCCCTCCTTTATTGTCATGTCTGTCCTTTACGGTCTCCTGTATATAACTATGATCTTATTGTCTTCTGTAATAATCTTTCAGAGGAGGGATTTTAAATAATGGATCAGTCAGATTTTGTACACCTGCATATGCATACCCAGTATAGTCTCTTGGATGGTGCGATCCAGATTGACCAGGTCCTCTCCGAGGCAAAGAAATACGGCATGCCGGCCCTTGCCATTACCGACCATGGGAATATGTTTGGGGCTATAGATTTCTACCAGAAGGCCAGGAGCCAGGGCATAAAGCCTATTATCGGATCAGAGGTCTACATAGCCCCGGGCAGCAGACTGGACAGGACCCCATCATCAGATGTGTCCCACTCATCTTTTCACCTGATCCTCCTTGCAAAGGATCTGGTAGGCTACAGAAACCTTATAAAGCTGATTAGCTATGCCCAGACAGAAGGCTTCTATTATAAGCCGAGGATCGATAAAGAACTTTTATTGAGGTACAGGGAGGGGCTCGTGGCCTTAAGCAGCTGTATGAAGGGCGAGGTCTCCTCTTTAATCTCCCGTGGCATGCATGATGAAGCGGAGTGTACGGCAATAAGATACGAGGAGATTATGGGAAAGGGGAACTATTTCCTTGAGATCCAGGATAATGGCATAGAGGAGCAGAAGACCCTGAATCGCGAACTTATCCGGATCTCCAAAAAGTTGTCCATACCCCTTGTGGCTACAAATGATTGTCACTATCTTAAGAGGGAGGATTCCAGGGCCCATGATATCCTCCTCTGTCTTCAGACAGGAAAGACGATATCCGATACCGACAGGCTTAAGATGCAGACAGACCAATTTTACTTTAAGTCTCCCGCCGAGATGAAGAACTCCTTTAAGGATGTCCCCGAAGCCATTGCAAATACGAGAAGGATTGCCGATATGGTCTCACTTGATCTAACCTTCGGCAAGTTCCATCTTCCGCAATACAGCGTTCCTGAGGGTTATACAAAGGAAGGATACATGGAAGAGCTGACAAGGAAGGGACTAAAACAGAGGCTGTCTGAAAAGGTCGGCGATATCGATCCTAAATTATATGAAGACAGGCTGGATATAGAGCTTAATATAATAAACAAGATGGGCTATGCAGGATATTTTCTTATTGTTTGGGATATAGTAAACCACGCAAAATCAAGCGGTATCCCTGTCGGACCCGGCAGGGGTTCTGCGGCAGGGAGCCTTGTTGCCTTCTCCCTCAGGATTACAGATATAGATCCACTGGCATATGGCCTTATATTTGAGAGGTTTTTAAATCCTGAAAGGATCACGCTGCCTGACATAGATATCGACTTCTGCATGGAGAGGCGCGACGAGGTGATAGCCCATGTTATAGAAAGATTCGGGTCAGACCACGTATCCCAGATCATTACGTTCGGGACTATGGCTGCAAAGGGCGCTATCAGGGACGTTGGCAGGGCCCTTGAGATCCCCTATATAGAGGTGGATAAAGTTGCCAAGCTTGTTCCAAATACACTCAATATAACCATAGATGAAGCGATAGACGCTGAACCTAAGCTCAGGGAATTGATAGAGCAGAATCAGAAGATCAGCGAACTTATATCAATTGCAAAGGAACTTGAGGGGCTGACAAGACACGCCTCAACCCATGCCGCAGGCATAGTCATATCAGACGCACCCATAATGGAACACCTCCCCCTGTACAGAGGGACGAAGGGTGAAATTGTAACCCAATATTCGATGGAGGCGATAGAAAAGATCGGCCTGATTAAATTCGACTTCCTGGGCTTAAAAACCCTGACAGTGATTGATAAGGCTGTAAAGTTGATAAACAAGGGGAAGCAGGACAGTCTCATGATAACCGATATACCGCTTGATGATAAGGAGACCTACAGGCTCCTCTCTTCAGGAGATACAGCCGGGGTATTCCAGCTTGAAAGTTCCGGAATGAGGGATATCCTTACAAAGATGGGGCCGGAAAGGTTTGAGGAGATTATAGCTATCCTGGCGCTCTATCGCCCTGGCCCGATAGGGAGCGGCATGATAGACGACTTCATTAAGAGAAAGCGCGGGGATGTAAGGATCGAATATGAAACCCCTGATCTTAAGGATATCCTCGAAGAGACCTATGGTGTGATGGTGTATCAGGAGCAGGTGATGAAGGTCGCCAACCTTCTCGCAGGGTTCTCGCTGGGTGATGCAGATATCTTAAGAAGGGCCATGGGCAAGAAAAAGCCGGAGGAAATGGCCAGGCAGAAAGAAGACTTTATAAAAGGTGCTATTAAAAGAGGGATTGATGAAAAGAAGGCTGAAAAGATATTTGACCAGATGGCCTATTTTGCAGGTTATGGCTTCAATAAGTCCCACAGTGCCGCCTATGCCCTGATATCCTATCAGACCGCATATCTTAAGGCCCATTATCCTGTTGAATTTATGACGGCAATGCTCTCAAGCGAAATGGGGAATTCAGATAAAATTGTCGGGTATATCAGGGCTTGCAGAGATATGGGGATTGCGATCCTGCCGCCGGATGTGAATGAGAGTTATAATGATTTTACGGCAATTTCGCACGGAATCAGGTTTGGACTTGCCGCAATTAAGAATGTGGGTTCAATTGCCATTGAATCTATTATCACTGCCAGGGAAGAGGGGGGAAGGTTCAAGTCGATCTTTGACTTCTGCCGGCGGGTTGATCTGCGAAAGGTAAACCGCCGGGTCATAGAGGGCCTTATAAAGAGCGGCGCCTTTGACTCTACCGGGGCGAAGAGATCCCAGCTTATGGAGGTTATGGAGAGGGCCATGGAAGAAGGTGTAACCATTCAGAGGGAGAGGACAAACGGCCAGATAAATATCTTCTCTCCTTCTATTTCCGACGGCCCTGACAACGGTTCTTTTGCGGCAGAAGAGAAACTGCCTGATATGCCTGAATGGGATGAGACACAGATACTAAGAAACGAAAAGGAGTCGGTTGGATTCTATGTCACCAGCCACCCCCTGGCAAGATATGAGTCTGAACTTAAGAGGTTTTCTGTTTCTATGTCTGAGGATGTGGGCAGTATGCCTGATGGCAGCAGGGTAACGATATGCGGTATAATAGGCGGCAAAAAGGTGATAAATACAAAAAGGGGAGAGAAGATGGCCTATGTTCAGGTTGAAGACCTGCATGGTTCATTTGAGGTTATTATCTTTCCCGAGCTCTTCAAGAAGGTTTCTACCCTCATTCTGGCAGATGCACCTCTCCTCGTATCAGGCTGGATCGACAGGGGAGAAAAGGGGGCAAAGATAAGGGCAAAGGATATGGAACTCCTTTCCGATGCACTTTTAAAGCCTGTCAGCAGGGTTGATATCTCGCTGAACTCTGAAGGGATTAAAGCGCCGGATTTAATTAATCTTAAAAAGATACTTTGCAGGTATCAGGGGGACTGCCTGGTTTATCTCAGGATTCACCATCCTGATCAGCATGAGTCGGTTATTGCTGTTGATGAAAACCTCAAGGTCAGTCCGACAGATTCCTTTGTTTTGGCAATAGAGACCTCTTTTGGAAAAGGCACGGTATCATTTACATAGGGGGACGGATGAAGGATTATCTGGAATTTGAAAAACCGATTGGAGAGGTAGAGGAGAAGATAGAGAAATTAAAGGGTATATTAGATAAGGATCCCTCTCTGCTCAATGAGATAATGAAGCTTGAAAGGAAGGCAGTTGAATTAAGAGAAGAGGTATATTCCGCGTTAAATCCATGGCAGAGGGTTCAGATTGCAAGGCATCCAAACCGTCCCGGTACTCAGGAGTATATTTCCATGATCTTCCAGGACTTCACAGAGCTGCATGGAGACCGGTTATTTTCTGATGATCCGGCTATCATAGGCGGGATATGCAGACTAGGGGCCAGGCGTATCTTTCTGATCGGAACGCAGAAGGGAAAGGGTGTAAGGGAGAAGGTATTCAGGAACTTTGGAATGCCAAATCCGGAGGGTTACAGAAAGGCCTTGCGTCTTATGAAGATGGCTGAGAGGTTTAATATGTCCGTTGTCACCCTTATAGATACTCCTGGGGCCTATCCCGGTATGGGGGCGGAAGAAAGGGGACAGGCTGAGGCGATAGCAAGGAATCTTATCACCATGATCTCGCTCAGTGTCCCGATCATTGCCGTTATTGTTGGGGAGGGCGGGAGCGGCGGTGCACTGGCCCTTGGGGTGGGGGACAGGGTATTAATGCTTGAAAATGCAGTATATTCCGTTATTTCTCCTGAAGGGTGCGCCGCAATCCTCTGGAAGGATGGATCAAAGGCCGCTGAGGCATCAGAGGCATTAAAGATGACAGCAAGGGACCTGATCGGGCTTGGTATAATAGATGCAATTATCCAGGAGCCGGAAGGCGGTGCCCATAGGGATCCTGTGCTTATGGCAGAAAACCTGAAAAAATCACTTGAAGATCATCTGGCCAACCTGGATGGTATTCCGGTTGAAGATCTAAGCAGATTGAGACACGAGAAGTACCGTAACATGGGGGTCTTTGGCGGGGGCTAATGCCAGGAAATGACTATCTCTCCAGGCTCCGCTTTCCCGCTGATGAGTTGGAAGATAAACTTCTCCCGCCAGAACCCGATGGCCCGCTCCTCAATACCCTTCCGCCTATACCTTCGTCAGTAGATTGGCCTGACCCGTCCCTGTTGGATTGAATGATCAGGATATCGCTCCCGAAGAAGACATGCGGATAGAAATAGGGGTATGGATAATAATAGGGATAGTAGTTTGCCGGATATGGATATGGGTAGTTCTCATCATATATATAGCCTGACTGGGTGGCATGGCAACCGGTCATGATAAAAATCACTGTAATCCCGATCATCAAGATCACCAGCCGATATAGATATTTCTTAAGCATAACCTTCACCTCTTAAAGCTAGTTTTAAAAAGCTGCCTTGAATCCTGCTATGAATGCAAGCTGATCAATGGCAGAGAACTCGAGGCTTATTGCGCTTTTATCGCTCCTGTCAAGATATATGTTTGTACCAAAGAAGATGCCAAAATTGTTATCCTCATCTAGGTCAACTTTTAGTTTCAATGGATCAGGGAAATTAGCATCCTCCTTAACTTCAAGTATATCATCCCCCCGTACAAATGATAGCCTTACCCCGCCATAGGGCTCAAAATAGTCATGTCTGAAGCTCCCTCCTGCTGATATAGTCCCCTCCCTCCAGCTTATCTTCTCATCCGCCATCCTTGGGAGAAGGTCTGAGTCCGCGCAAGAAGTTAGAGGGCAATCCAGTATCTGGATCCTATCTTTAACGACAAAATAGAGGAAATTGCTATCTAAAAACAACTTTATTCCTTCGGGTCTTGGACCCTGGTAAAGATCAATCCTTAAACCTCCTCCGTAGGCAGGCGCCGGTCTTGCATCAAAATCGTTGAAATCAGATATAGAAAGGTCTGCGCCGCCCCCCTTGCCGTAGATCTCGAACCTGTCGAAGAATCTCAATCCGATCTTTGCCAGGAATCTTGTTGAAACTGCATCTCCGCTCACCTTGAAGCCTGCGAATACGGGATCCTCCTCTACAATATTCCTGGATGTAATACCGGTTTCAATCCCTAGTGTGACTCCAAAGATTTGCGGTGCCTCTTCCTCTTCCATGAAAAGATCCCTGGCAAGTACCTGATCTGAGCCAAAAAAGGTGATCAAGAGAAAAACAATCAAGACCGGCACTATTCTTATTCTTTTTTTTGGTATCATAGAAAACCTATTCACCTTTGGTCATTTTATTAACTATGCCTATGATCATATCCTCATACTTCTCTCTAATTGCGGCAAGCTCCATTTCCCTTCGCGCTGCCTCATCCCTCTGGGATGCTATCTGGATCCTGAGCCTCTCTATCTCTTCTTTTAATATGGCTTCCCTTCCCTGCAAAGATGCCTTGAGATGGTCTATCTCAAGATTAAGGTCAGCCAGTCTCTTACTAAGTTCTCCTGCCCTTTCTGCATCACTTTTCACCCTTGCCAGTTCATCTCTTAACCTTTCTATCTCAGTTGTCCTGTCTGCTGTAACGCCGGCTGCTGTCTTTTCAAGATCAGAGACCTTTTTGGAAAGTTCGTTATTCCTGGTCTGTTCCTTCTGGAGATTCTTTTGATATGTCTTTGCCTCATCCAAAAGCTCCATGTAGCGCTCCCTTGCCACACATCCAGACAAGGATATTATAATAAGAACCATTATTGCAGTAATGATTCTTCCGCTCTTCATGATGACATACCTCCAAGATCAGATGATTCAATCGTATCCGAAAACTACTCGAGGATCTTTTTGAGACTCAAAACCTTCCAGTTAATAGGCAGAATCTAGTGGACCGCTAAATCTGTACCACTCTTTATATTTTTATTATAAACCCCGCTAAAATCGCTAGTCAAGATCAGATCCTTCCCCGGCCATCCTTCTAGCCCTCTTGATCCCTGCACGGTGATGTTTCTCCTCAAGCATTTTCTCTTTGGCTCGCTTGCTTCGCCTTCTTTTCTGCCTTCGGATCTTCTCGATCTCCTGCCGGCGCCTGCTTTCTGCGCCTAAAAGCATCTCTTCCATCTTCTCAGCCAGGCGCCTTCTTGCAATGTATCTGTTCATCCCCTGGGTGCGGGCCTCCTGACAGCGTACTAAAAGCCCGGAGGGGCGATGGATCAGCATAACACAGGTTGAGACCTTGTTTACGTTCTGGCCGCCATGGCCGCTTGAGCGTACAAAGCGTTCCTCAAGGTCATCTTCGCTGATGCCTAATTTTTGGAGGCGTTTTTCAAGGGTCTTCCATTTTTCAGTACTGACAGATGAATTAGACATATATTGACTCACCGGATAAACTGGATTATAACAAAGGGCGGAGAGGGAAGAAAGGGGGGTCATGCAATATGTCTATCTGGTTTAAAAAGGTTACGCCGGAAGATCTGAATAACCTGTACATGAAGACTATGGTTGATCACCTCGGGATCGAATTCCTGGAGATAGGGAGTGATTATATTAAGGCCAGGATGCCTGTAGATCACAGGACCAAACAGCCGGCGGGCATCCTGCATGGCGGTGCATCAGTTGCCCTGGCAGAGACCCTGGGGAGCATGGCGGCCAACCTTTGTGTGGATAGAAACAGGAAGATGTGCGTGGGGTTAGAAATAAATGCCAACCATATCCGACAGGTTAGATCCGGCTTTGTATACGGGGTAGCCATGCCTGTACATATCGGAGCTACTACACAATTATGGGATATCAGGATTCAAAACGAGAAGGATAAACTGGTCTGCATCTCAAGGATTACCATGGCGGTATTGAACCTGGGTTCCTTAAAATAAGAGGAGAAGATGAAGCGGCTGATGGCACAATTACATGAACAGTTTACCGAGTCGGATAAGCTTGAAGCAATCATAAAGAAAAATCTGAAGAGGCTGGGATATGGCGGATAAAAGGAAAATCAAAAAATCCAAATCAGAAATTGTGCAAAGGGCTGTTGCACAATTCATAAAGGCGCCTACGGGCTACTCGGAACTGCTCGAAGAACTCAAGGCGCGGATACGCACCGCTCAGATACGTGCAGGGCTTGCGGCCAACCGCGAATTGGTCCTGCTCTACTGGGAGGTTGGCCGGCGCATCATAGAACAGCAGAAGGCCTATGGCTGGGGAGCAAAGGTAGTCGAGCGTTTAGCGCGAGACCTTCGAAGCGCTTTCCCCGTTATGAAGGGCTTCTCGCGGGCAAACCTACTCTATATGCGGGCATTCGCCGAGGCATACCCCAATGGCTCAATTGTCCAGCAGGTTGCTGGACAAATTCCATGGTTCCACAACTGCATCCTGCTGGACAAGGTCAAGGACCTGGCAGAGCGCGAATGGTATATGCACCAGACCATCCAGCACGGTTGGTCTCGTAATGTTCTTGTGCATCAGATAGAGAGCGGTCTTTATAAAAGACAGGGAAAGGCCATCACCAATTTTGACCACACCCTACCTGCACCTCAATCCGAGCTTGCCAGGCAGGTATTGAAAGACCCGTATGTTTTTGACTTCTTGAGCATCGGTGAAGAGGCAAAAGAACGGGACTTGGAAAGGGCCCTCCTGGAGCAGATACGTTCATTCCTGCTCGAGCTGGGCGTCGGGTTCGCTTTTGTCGGCAGCCAATACCATTTGGAGATAGGAAACGAAGATTTTTATATTGACATTCTATTCTATCATCTCCGCCTGCGTTGTTTCGTTGTCATTGATCTCAAGGTAGGAGAATTCCAGCCCGAATATGCGGGCAAGATGAATTTTTACCTTTCCGCGGTGGATGACATTCTGCGCCATAAAGACGACCAGCCGAGCATCGGCATAATCCTGTGCAAGGCCAAAAACAGGGTGATTGTGGAATACGCCCTGCGCGATACCAGGAAACCGATTGGTGTATCCGGATATAAACTTACAGAGACCTTGCCGAAGAATCTTAAAGGGAATCTGCCAAGCATTGAGGAATTGGAGACATCCCTTTCGGCATCTATTTCGGCATCTCTTGAAATGCCTAAGGGTGATACGGGCCATGAAGAATAATGGGAAACCCTGTCTGCGTGCTTGCCTGCGTGCGACGCACAGGCAGGGCGACATCACTATCTGTTTTAACCTAAAGGTGCTGAGATATGGCGGACAAAAGACTTGACAGGTTGAGGTCACAATTTGGCACATTACAGGTGGAGGCAAAATGAAGGCGCTGATACCAGTTGAGCTGATTGAGAAGAAGATTCTGCTGATTCGGGGCGAAAAGGTCATGTTAGATAGCGATCTGGCCGAACTTTATGGTGTTGAGGTTAAGCACCTGAAAAGGCAGGTAAGACGAAATATAGACCGCTTCCCGGAAGATTTCATGATCCAATTATCGAAAGAAGAATACGACTCTTTAAGGCGCCATTTTGGCACCTTAAAAAGAGGGGGGCATTCTAAATACCTACCCTATGTCTTTACAGAGCAGGGCGTGGCCATGCTCTCCAGCGTGTTGAACAGCGAAAGGGCTGTAAAGGTCAACATAGAAATCATGCGGGCCTTTGTGAGGCTCAGGCAAATGCTTGCCTCAAATGCCGAGTTATCACGAAAGCTCAATGCCATTGAGAAGAAATATGACGCCCAGTTCAAGGTGGTGTTTGATGCCATCCGACAGCTTATGATTCCTCCCGATCCTAAGCGCCGTCAGATTGGCTTCCATAGGGAGAAGGAAGGGAAATGAGTTTGAGGGTGAGATATGGCGGGTGAGTGGCGTGATACGACCATCGGTGAGCAAGCCACGCTTCAACGTGGGATTGACATTACTAAAGCGGAACAGCGTTCGGGCAATATTCCTGTCATATCCTCCGGAGGAATTTCGAGCTATCACGACACAGCGCAAGTACGTGGACCAGGTGTGGTTTTGGGGCGTAAGGGCGTGGTTGGAAGCGTGTACTACATCGAGTCAGACTATTGGCCGCATGACACAACTCTTTGGGTCAAGGACTTTCATGGAAATGAACCGCGGTTCGTCTACTACTTTTTCAAGCAAATGGCACCCCTTAAAATGGGCAAAATGGATGAGAACAATCCGGTGAATATAGATGAAAAAGACAGGACGTTATGATGCCTCTGGGCTGTTGGAGGCCCAGTTTGAACCCGGATCGCGTGGACGGGTACTCAAAAATTTGTTGGGGATCAAAACAAAAAGAGAGATGGATCAGATTGAGCAGAGAGAACAGTTCCGCGCCATCGAAGAATTAGTCGAGATTTATGGCCAGGGTCATCGTTTTACTGCGGAGGATATCTGCAACATTCATAGGATCTGGCTTAGACCTATCTATGCTTGGGCAGGCCAGTATTGGCAGGTAAATCTTACCAAGGGAGATTTTCCTTTTGCCGCTGCACAGCATATCCATATGCTGATGGCGGAGTTTGAAAAAGGGCCTCTTCGTCAATTCACGCCTTGCCGTTTTAGATCAATGAATGAGGTGGTAAAGGCATTGGCTATTGTGCACACAGAACTAATACTCATCCATCCTTTTCGTGAAGGCAATGGTCGTGTTGCCCGCCTGTTGGCAAACCTTATGGCTGCACAGGTCGGTCCGTTTTTAGATTTTACCGGTATTATAAAAGGCATAAAGCGAGAGGAATATTTTGTCGCAGTAAGGGCTGGATTAGATCGAAACTATAGTCCGATGGAGAAGGTATTCAGCGAGGTAATCGATAAGACTCTTCAGGCTTAGCAAAGTTAATCTCTTTTTTGGGTTTCTTTGATGGCTGAATTGTCCAATCAGAGACGATGTGCCCTGTTTCTATGGCGGTTGAGGAAGTAACTGTCGTATAAATCAGAGCTTTTCGCTTTTCAGGGTCCTTTAAGTAAGGGTTTGTCTCTATCAGAGGCTTTTTTGACATGAATATATTTTACCATAAAATGAGTCGAGTTGATATCGTAAAGATATAATTATGAATAGCCACCGGATCACTGAATCCACTTTGCAAAGATTGGGCGGCATAAACAAGGATCAAGGATGGTAAGCATTGGGTAAGAATAAATCTGACAAAAGCCGGAGGTGTAAGTGGATATAAGGGTTGTTCTGATTACATTCTGGACTATCTTTCTTACAGAGGTTGGAGACAAGACACAGCTTGCAACAATATTATATGCCGCAGACCCTGAAAGCAAGAAATTGTCGGTCTTTCTCGGTTCTGCCCTTGCCCTTGTTGTCGCCTCAGGGATCGGGGTTCTCGCTGGCTCGTTTATTTTCCGTCATATGAGCCAAAGATGGATCTCATGGGTTGCAGGCATAGGCTTCATTGTCATCGGGATCTGGACAATTATCAAGGCTTAGTCTTTTACCTATTAAAGGGGCTTGCGTCGCCCCCTCCACCGGCAAAGCCGGATGGAGCCTCCCCCTCAACGCTCGCATCCGCTCGCTGGGTATCTAATTGAATGGCCAGAGGATAGGTATTGCTATCATCGAGATGATAAAGATGATAAAGGCCAGTATCGATCCATTCTTTATGAAATCAGAGAATTTATACCTTCCGGGACCATATACCAGCACACAGGCAGGTTCAAGGGGCGCTATAAGTGAACAGGAGGCCGCTATTGTTATCCCGATTGCAAATGTCCTCGGATTCACACCAAGATCGTTTGCGCTGTGGATGGCCAGGGGGAGGACTAATAGTGCTGCGGCTACATTGGACATAGGCTGGGTAAGAAATAGCGTCAAGAGGAAGAATCCTGCAAGGAGCGTCATCGGTCCATATTGACCAACCAGTTCAACTATCCGGTTTGCCAGAAACTGGGCAGTGCCGGTAACCTCCATGGCAGCATTTAGGGAAAATATTGCGCCGATTAAGACGATAAGTCTCCATTCAATGGTGCGATAGGCATCTTCTATATCTATGCAGCGCATCAGTATCATAAGTACTCCCCCTATTAGGAAGGCCAGGGAGATCGGAATTATATTCAGGGTCCCGGCTATTATTGCCCCGGCAAAGACAGCTATAGCATGGAGTCCTTTTTCTCTCCTCACCTTTTGGGGGGTAGCATCTCCAAGCAGCATAATCTCAGGGTTCATCTTAAATCTGTCGATCTTCTCTTTTCTTCCCATGATAAGCAGGACATCGCCGAACTTTAGGGGGATATCCCTGACCTTTTCCCTCAGCGCCTCACCATGCCTGAAGAGCGCCAGGGTATTAAGACCATATACCTCGCGGATGTTAAGCTCCTCCAGTGTTTTTCCTGTAAATGCAGAATGGCCCGGAAGGATAAATTCAATCATCTTCACGTCTTCATCTTCAAGGTCACGATCATTAATCATTACATCGGATTTTATCTCTACGCCCTTTTTTACCATCATCCTTTTAATGTTCTCTATATTGCCTTTTACCAGTAATATATCCCCGCCCTTGATAATTTCTGTTGATGTAGGTACAAGTATCTTTCTGTGGTCCCTCAATATACCTACGACAACTATATTATATTTTTCTCTAAACTCATTTATCTTTATAGAATTCCCTGCAAAGGGGGAATTGTGCTGTATTAATAGCTCTGTCAGATACTCTCTTAACTGATAATTTTCGATTACCGTCTCCTTCTGCCTGTCCGGAAGAAGGCGATAACCGATCAACATGAAATAGAGTATTCCGGCGCCAACGATTATAATGCCGACAGGTGTCAGCTCAAACATAGAAAATGGCGGCATTTTATATTGAGCCAGTGCCCCGCTGACAGCTATGTTGGTTGATGTGCCTATTAATGTACAGGTCCCGCCCAGGAGTGAACCGAATGCCAGGGGGATGAGTAACTTTGACGGGCTTACCTTTGAATGTTTTGAAATCCCCAATACGGCAGGTAATAACATTGCAACGGTCCCGAAATTACTGACAAAGGCAGAGAGAGCGGAAACCACTACCAGGATGATGAAGATTAAGCTCCTTTCTCCGGCATCATGCATTTTTAATATCAATTCTCCGATCCTGTCTGCTATGCCTGTCTTTATTATTCCGCCACCCATAATCAAGACCCCTACGAAGAAGATGATCATCTCATTGCCAAACCCGGCGAATGCCTGCTGTGCGGACAGGATGCCTGTTATCACGAGGGAGGACATTATTAAGATTCCTATGATTTCTACGGATAATAATTCCAGGGAAAAAAGGACTATGGCTGCCACGAAGATAATCAGTACAATTGCTATGCCCATGCTGAGTAATCCATTTCTATTGTTAGATATTTAGAAAATTGGGTTAGAATATATATTATATTATTAAGCAGAGTCAAATTATGGACTGTCTCAGATGATAGAAAAAGAGGCGATCCTGAAAGGGCCTATACCTGTAGGATGGGCGATACTTACATCAGGAGGAAGAACAAATTTAAGGCTATCATCCATATTGAGCGTATTTCACCATTGAACGCCGCATAATAACCGGTTGGAGTCCGGCGCTCACAAAGCTCACGAGGCTCAACCGGAGCGTTCTCTGGGGCGCTTCACGCCTTTGAGGCGGAAAAATGTTATTCTGATAAAGCCCTTATATATCTTATCCTCTCCAGGACAGGGGGGTGGGAATAATAGATGGCGACATAGAGGGGGTGGGGATAAAGGTTTGAGAGGTTTTCTTTGGATAACTTTACAAGGGCGCTCACCATCCTCTCACCATCTGATGTAAGTTCATATGATGTCCTGTCGGCCTCCCTCTCATGTCTTCTGCTAATGGAACTCATAAGCCATTTTAATGGCGTGGCTACAATCCCTGCAAGGAATGAGATAATAAACAGCTTTGCAAAGAGCGTGTCTGTACTGATATTAAAGAGCCTCAAAAGGAGATTACTCTGAGTCAGCCTGAAGGTCAAAAAGAGGGCTACAAGCGATACGATAGCGGATATGACCATCATCTTCAAGATATGCCTGCCCTTCCAGTGTCCAATCTCATGGGCAAGGACAGCTATTATCTCATCCTGATCCATGCCTGACAGGAGGGTGTCAAAAAGGACTATCCTCTTTGTCTTCCCGATCCCTGTGAAATAGGCGTTTGTATGTCTGCTCCTCTTTGAGGCATCCATCTTTAGTATCCTGCCGACATGTATGCCCACCTTATCTGTCAGTCTGATGATCCTTTCTCTGAGCGATTCATCATCAATGGGTGCGAATTTATTAAATAAGGGTTCAATCACGTATGGCGATATATACATGATGAATATGCTGTAGGCCAAAATAAAAGTCCATACCCAGATCCACCAGGAATCGGGAGCCCATTGAATCAAGAGGAGACCGGCCAATATCAGGAGGGAGTTCATAGCAGTAGAGATAGAGATCGATTTTAGAAAGTCAGAGAGCCAGAGACGGGGCGTCATTGTATTGAATCCGTACCTTGCCTCTATTTTGAAACTGCTATATAGGCCAAAAGGGATGGAGAGGATCTCGTTTGCATAGAATAGGAGGATAAAGAAGAGCCACCCGGCAAAGATAAAGGGGAGGTTTAAGGATGAGATCCATCTATTATAGAGGCTCAGAAGACCGCCAAAGATAAAGACGATTATGACTATATTGTTAAATAGGGATGCGATCATGCCGAAGCGGACCCTCTCCGACTGATAATCTCCTGCCTTTTTCATTCCTTCCTTATTGATCTTTCCATCAAATTCAGGCGGTACAACATCCCCTTTTCTCATCATGTGATTCAGGTTCATATAGATGACGAGATATTTAAATGCCTCTTTCAGGATATATGCAATGACTATCAGTATCAGGAATAGATATATCTTCAATTAAGCGTCTCCTTATTTAGGTCTATTTGTAATATAGATCCGTTTAATTATACAACAGAATGGGATTTACTTATATATCTATCCAGCTTAAGAAGTGCTGAATGGAGGGAGGGATAGAATGCGAGGAATCGGCCTCAGGCGCCTTGGCCTGTGACATCCTATTTTTTCGCCTCTTGCTGAAAGCGAAGGCGCTCGGCCTTCGATTCATTGATGACATATTCGAGTTTATCATCCGACACCTGCGTCAGCTCGGCGGCCGTGTCCTTGAGCGCCCCGTGCTCAACGGAGCGCGACAGCGCCTCGGCCTTTGTCTGTCCCTGCTTCTTTCCGAGGAACGGCTTGACAATCAGATAGATCACATCGCGCACCGGCATATAGCGGAAGAAGCGGCGCAGCAACGTAAAGATTTGAATCGGGTAATGCGTCAGCTTGTAGACAAAGAGGCGGCGCATACCGGCGGTGCGCTCGGCGTTGATGACCTCACCGGGCAGACAGGTGGGGTCGATCTCCGAGCACTTAAAAAACTTGTACCAATCGGTCACATCGTTGACCAGGCCGCGCTTCACATATTCCTGCCACAGGGGTGTCCCGCGGTAGACGCAGAGCCGATTGAACGCAAAGGTATCGAGCCTGAGCCGTGACGCAAAGTCGAACGTAGCCCGCATATCCTCCACCGTCTCGTCCGGCGTACCGACGACGAAGAAGCCGTGTACGATCTCGATGCCTGCTTTCTTGGCGGTCGTCACCGCTGATTCGACATCTTCCAGGGTCTGTTCCTTATTCAGACGATTGAGCACCTTCTGGCTGCCGGTCTCGATTCCAAACATGATCGTTCGACAGTGCGCCTTTGCCATTATGGGGAAGAGATGCTGACAAACGGAGTCGACCCGCCCCTCAACACCCCACTCGATCGTTAAACCGGCGTCGATGATGCCCCGGCAAATTTCTTCAATCCGTTTGGGCTGGAGGAGAAAGTGATCGTCTACGAAATATACGGCCCCGTAGCCGAGATTCTGGAGATGCTTAAACTCTTCCACTACGTGATCGGCAGTGCGGGAGCGCCACTTCCCCTCATTGAATACCGGGATGTCGCAAAAGATACACGGCCATGGACAGCCGCGGGAGGTCTGCATTGTCGTGAAGCGCTCCATCGACAATACCGCCGGCACATCAAGCGGCATCGACTCGATAAAGTCCAGAGGCAGTCCCTCACGGTCGGGAAAAGGCCACTGATTGAGATGACGCTCCATGGTCCGGTTGGGGTTCTGCACCACCTGGCCGTCCTTGGCCCACGTCAGGCTTTCCACAGTTTCGGGAGCGTCAAGCCGCTCAATAAGATCCAGGATGAGCTGCTCGCCGTCGCCGCGGCAGACAAAGTCGACCTCGGGACATTGGAGCTTGACCAACTGCGCGTTGAGCGAGGCGAAGACGCCGCCGAACGCCAGCCGAACTTTCGAATCAGCTTGGCGGATCTGACGGGCCAGGATCTTCGCGTAAGGATAACTGGTTGTGCTCAGGAAACTAAGGCCGACAAGCGCGGGGCGCTGCTTGCGGATTTCTTCGATAATAACGTCATTGGGTGTTTCGGGATTGGCCTGATCGAACATAACGCACTCGTGACCTGCCCGTTTGAGCACGGCGGAGAGCGACATGATGCCGATGGGAGGAAAGCCCATCACCCGGATATTCCCGTTCTTGGCGCGGGTCTTGGCCGGCAGGGCGTAAAACTGTGGATCACGGATATGAATTAAGAAGATACGCATCAGCAGCTAGACTTTGCAAGAAAGGGACGCTGTGTGCATGACATAAGAAACAGATACGATATTCGCATGACGCTAAGAATAACATGCGGCGACCGGTCCGTCAATGGGTGGACAACAGGCCGTACAGCCTTGACATCCGTTATTCCCTATCATATACTACGCACAATTTATGAAGAAGTCGAAGGATAGATACACAGTAAATGGGAGGATCTGGGTAGAAAATAGGGGAGAGACATATATAGGATATGGCAGGGTAATCCTGTTGGAGCTGATCAAGAAATATGGCTCGATACGCATGGCAGCACGGTCAATGGATATGTCGTACAGGCGTGCCTGGGAGCTTGTAGAATCAATGAACAGGCTTTCAAAAAAGAAACTGGTTGAGACCAGGACAGGCGGGCGAAGTGGAGGAGGGGCTATTATTACCGATGAGGGTGAGCGGGCAATAAAACTCTTCTGGTCGCTGTATGGTGACTTGAAGATCTTTTTGAAAGAGGAAGAGAAGAAACAGGCAGAGACAGTCAAATGAAAAGGCCGGACCTACTCAAACTTTTTATGATCGAAAGATTTAATATTTATCTTAAAAGGTGTCGCATAAAAAGTTTTCATAGCCCCGGCCTTCTGTTGTTGACACTATCTCTTATTGTGGTTGGCAGATTTCCCGATTTACTGTATGCCCAGGATCGGCATGATAACGGGGAATTAATAATTGCTGCTGCCTCTGATTTAAATCTTACCATGCCGGATATAGTTAAGGGTTTTAAGGATAGTGGGCACGAGGTAGAGGTAAAGGTGATATTCGGGTCTTCGGGAAATCTTGCCTCACAGATCATAAATGGCGCGCCATTCGATATTATTTTATCAGCAAGCCCGAATTATATCGAGCAGATGGATTCAGCCGGGGTTGTCATCCCTGATTCAAAATCTTTTTTTGCGATCGGGAGGATAGTTTTATGGGTCCCTAAGGCATCAAGGATAGACATAGATGTATCAGGGATCAAGGGTCTTCTTGATCCCTCTGTTAAAAAGATAGCTATTGCTAATCCGCAGCATGCCCCATATGGGAGGGCTGCTGTCGAGGCCATGAAACAACTTGGCGTATATGAAAGAGTAAAAGATAGACTGATACTTGGTGAGAATATATCCCAGACAGCCCAGTTCATCCAGTCTGGAGCAGCAGATATAGGAATTATTGCCCTATCCATTGCCCTTTCTCCAAAGATGAACGCTATTGGTAGATTCTGGTTGATACCAGAAGGCTCTTATAATAGAATAGAACAGTGGGCTGCAATAATAAACAGATCTAATAATGTCCGGCTTGCAGAAGTATTTATCGGTTATTTAGGGGGAAAAGAGGGGAGAAGGATATTATCGGAATATGGTTTTCTTGTCCCTAATGATAAGAGAGAGAGATAGATAATGGATTGGGAAGCTATATTATTGACCACAAGGCTGGCCCTCCTGACATCAATAACGCTACTTATTATAGGTCTTCCGATTGCCTATTGGCTCTCGTTTTCAACGTGGAGATATAAGTTCCTTGTAGAGGCCATAGTGGCCCTGCCGCTTGTTCTTCCTCCAACAGTACTCGGGTTTTATATATTGGTCGCAATGGGGCCAAGGAGCCCCATAGGAGGACTATGGGAAGGCCTGACAGGCGGACACCTCGTATTTTCCTTTGGCGGTCTTTTAATCGCTTCTGTCCTTTACAGTCTCCCCTTTGCAGTCCAGTCATTTACATCCTCCTTTAATTCCCTGGATAGACATCTGGTGGAGGCGGCATGGACACTTGGCGCCTCAAGGTTAAAGACATTCTTCACGATCATGATCCCCCTTTCTACATCAGGGTTAATAACCGGTGTTGTCTTAAGCTTTGCACATACTATGGGGGAGTTTGGGGTGGTTCTTATGGTAGGGGGTAATATCCCCGGTGTTACCAGGACGGCCTCGATAGATATTTACGATAAGGTGCAGGCGCTGGATTATGCCTCTGCCGGGAAGACCGCCCTCTTCCTTCTTATTGTGTCCTTTGCCACACTTTCCATAGTGTATGGTTTTAACAAAAGAAGGATCTACGGATGGCCAGGGAGGTAGCGGCAAATATAATCAAAAGGTATCCATCCGGATTCCGAGTCTGTGCAGACCTGGATTTCCATACGGATGGATCTGTTATGGTACTTTTTGGGCCATCCGGTTCAGGGAAAACGACTCTTCTAAGGTGCCTTGCCGGGCTGGAAAGACCTGATATGGGGAGGGTGCAGTTCGGCTCCGAGATCTGGTTTGATTCTGATGCCCGAATATCCGTCTGCACGCATAAAAGGGGTGTAGGCTATCTCTTTCAGGACTATGCCCTCTTTCCTCACCTTACAGTTACAAAGAATATAACATACAATCTCTCAAGAAAAGAGGCAAGGGAGAGGCTTGAGGATATCATCGGGCTGTTGAGATTAAGTGATGTAAGGGATAGATTTCCAGCAAGCCTTTCTGGTGGGGAGCGCCAGAGGGTCGCGCTGGCCAGGACCCTCATAAGGAGGCCCAAGATCCTCTTTCTCGACGAGCCTTTTTCCGCCATAGATGCAACGGCCCGGGAGCAGATCAGGGGTGAGATCAAGGTTATATTAAAGGGATTCCAGACCACAACCCTCTTAGTAACACATGACAGGACCGAGGCCCTCTCGTTAGGTGATAAGCTGATCCTCATTTCGGATGGTGAGGTGCTTCAGATGGGTAATGTTGACGAGGTATTCAACAGGCCTGTAAACCAAAAGGTTGCCTCTATTGTAGGGGTTGAGACTGTTGTCCCCGGAAAGGTGACCGCTATATCTGAAGGCCTTGTTACGGTCGATGTCTCAAGTGAACGCCTTTTTTCCGTAGAGAGTAAAGATATATCCGGAGATGTATTTGTCTGCATAAGGGGCGAGGATATAATACTCGAAAAGGATGTGGCATCAAACAGCAGCGCGAGGAATCGCTTAAGGGGAAGGATCAGGAAGATCGCACTCGAAGGGCCGATAGTAAGGATAATAATTGATTGTGGATTTCTCCTCACCGCACTTGTGACGAAGCAATCTTACCAGGAGCTTGCCTTAGCTGAGGGATCAGAGATAACTGCCTCGGTTAAGGCCCAGTCAATACATCTTATTCCCAGGGTCTAATACCAATTCGCCTTCATTCGGCTACCTTCGTTGGCTTATTCACTCTTCAACAATGAGCAAAGCCATGGCTTTCATGTAAGGGTTTGAGAAAAAATGATATTCAAGGCTTGAACCTATGTTTGATTTATGCACCCACGATAGTTGATTATCTGTGTAAAATATGTATAATATCAGCATGAAATTTGAGTGGGATTATGACAAAAGCAGTTCAAACAAGGTAAAACATGGAATCGATTTTGAAACAGCCAAGCGACTATGGCAGGATGAAAACCGGATAGAAATTCTTGCCCCTCATCCTGTAGAGAATAGAAGAATCGTTATAGGCAAAATACATAATAAGATATGGACTGCAATACACACTATGCGAGAAGATGCAATTCGTATCATCTCAGTAAGACATGCAAGAGAGAAAGAGGAGAAAATTTATGAAGAAGAATCTAGCTAAAACTAATACAGAATTTGATCAACGGTTTGATTCAGGTGAGGATATTCATGATCTCATAGAAATATCCCGTGCCAAGGTTATCCATTACGGAAAGAAGGTACGTATCACGTTAGATATTGCTGAATCATTGGTTAACGAGATTGACGAAATACGGGGAGAAATAGGTGTCGACCGAGGGGCACTTATAAAAGTCTGGTTGCATGAGAGGGTAAAACAGGAAAAGGCTTTACATTAACGCTCTCGGGTTTGTATTCCCCACCCCAAGACAGAGAAAACGGAACCCGTCCCATTTTCTTCCTGTGTGTGCGATTGTATTTCTGCGTATAAGATTCCATTGAGCTAGCGCATGCCGATGGATAGATTGGCATCGGGTGTCTCGATCATAAGGTGGTAGTAATTGTCCATAAGGCAGTAGGCATGGCACAACCAGTTATAGCGTTTCACGACCGCGCTGAGAGAGGCAATAAAGTTCTCTCTGTCTTGGTTATCGGCAAAAATCTTCTTGCGGGCGTTGCCCCCAGAGGTCACATGATAAACCGCCCTCGCATATTCGATCCTAAGTGGCCTTGCCATGTACAGTCTGTAACAGAACTAATCTTATATTCCAAGACCTTTTAATGGGTGCCTTTTAATGGGTGACCCCATACATTTGCGCTGACCCCATACATTTGCGAATTCTATCACTACGGCCCTTTAACTATTTGTAAATATTATATCAGAAAATGGCTGACTAATTGCATCAGAAATTTGAGGCATCTTATCCATACTCTTAAGCATCAGATATGGTGTCCCTATACTAACTGCCAGAAGAAAACCTTTAAAAAAGCTACAAAAATAACGCATTCCACGAACGTTTCAATTTTTTTTCTGAACATTGCTCCCTCCTTTTTTTATGGCCAATAACGCCTGTGTTCAGGTGCGGCGAAACCGCACAGCGGTTGAGACGTCACCTGCAACACAGGCGTAGATTTAAGTTTTCTCGAACCTGGAATCAGGCACATATGGCGCCTCCCTCACGTACATTACTCCATTGCGCTCGAACCGAATGTCTGTGACTGGGATCAGGCTTCCATACCATAATTTCGGGTTCATTTGATCAGCCATCATTTGGCCCATCGCATCGTTGAAGGCGCCGAGCACAGCTTTTTGAAATCGCTTGGATTCACACCATTCCGGTCCGCCTTGGATTGTATGGCAGTGGACTGTACAGAAAACGAAAGCGTCAAAGGCACCTTGGTGATAATCGACCGTAATACAGGCTGCGTGATCTATGTTTGTTGAGTCGTTGCGGCATCGACGTACCAATAGACTCTCGAAGTTATCGGCATTGAGATACGAGTACCCATTGTTCACACCTATGAGCACACCCGCGCCATCCATGTTCAGTGCCTTGGCGGATTGGCGAATTTGCTTTGATGCCTTTTTCACAGCAGTCTGAAGGGGCATAGACACCAACGTTTCTAACTCTCGACGAATTTCAATCGGAGCCTGATCAAGTTCCAGATCGACAACCCCTTTATCTGTCGTGAACCTCTCATAAAGGGCAGCGATCTTTGACTGACGCCCAGATTTATCGAGCCCTTCCTCTTCGAAAATCTTCAGCTCAAGAACTTCATTTGGAGAGACGTAATCAGCGTTCAGCTCTCCCTCAATTGGCTCCCGTATATCTACATATCGTTTCCACCCGAGCGACTCAATGACGCCATCAATGAACGACTCCGTGATTCGCGGGACTGGGAACATGGCTCTCATGAAATCTAACAATGTTATTAAGCGACAAAACGAGTGTAGCAGAAATAGGCTTTTTTGTGAAATAAATTTGCCATAACCCGTTAGTATAATTATACTCACTTGTCGGTTAACACCACATATGGAAGGAATACACCTCCCTCGGTAAATACCCTATGCTAACTATACCATCTGAGACATTGACGCGGTTTGTTCGATCTCTGAGGATATGTATCCATAACGGGATTGGAGACGCGGTTTTTGTAAGACTCTGGCGATTTCTTCTAGTAATGGGAGAGTTGCAACTACCCCAAATTGTTGATCCAACCAGAGACCCAACTCACCTGCGCCGTCTCTTGGCGTCAGGTGTAGTGACTTGGGACTTTCTATATTTTTCTATCTTGCAGTTTGGCCTTAATCGTGCGTGGATCACGTGCACAATAAAAAAAGTCCAAACACGATAATCTGGTCATTCTCTATTGTGAAATAAATAGCATACGGAAATCTTCGAAGGAGACGGCGATGGAATTTATTATAAATTTTTGGATAGAGCAATGGCGATCTTGGTATCTCATTGGCATATACATAAAACATCCGAATGAAATCCTCACCAAGCCCAGAGGACTTTCTTTCATACCATTCATAGCCAGATATCACATCTTCTTCGACCTCTGGAAGAAAGCGTAGAGTATAGGTCATTTCCGCCTTTTTACTCTTGCCTGGAGTTCTTCCAAAGATAAAAGTTCACCTGGCGATGACTTATACTTTATTAGCCTCCGATCCAACTCCTCCATATGGCTCTCAGGGATAGATACTTCTGATTCTTCTCCTGTTATACTGTCCCACAAATCCTCAACCAATAGAATTTTTTCAGGCGTGCTTAGTTTTATGATTTCTGGAATATCTGTAACTCGCATTATCAACCTCCCCATATTCGATTTTTTTATATTAACATTTTTGCAGTAATATTTCTATGACAACCCAACTGGAAATGGAAATGCGGAATATTTCTGGTCCGTTGATGAACCTTGTTCAAAAGCCGTCTAAACTTTTCCGCCCAATCCTTGGTGGGAGACAGCGTCAAACGGATCCTAGTATGTTCTGGCAGAGGGACCTGATCCAGCGGCTTAAACACACCATCTTCATAGATGGCCTCAATAGTCTTAGGCATTGGTGGCACTTCCTTCACAAAGTCCCTTGACACACACCAACAAAGATATTAGTGGACTAGGAAATACCTGATTCTTCCAGATACTTCTCCGCATCCAGAGCGGCCATACAGCCTGATCCTGCCGCAGTTACTGCCTGTTTGTATCTAACGTCCTGCACATCACCTGCCGCAAAGATGCCTTTTATATTTGTCTCCGTGCAGTTCCTGGTAATTATATATCCTTTATCATCCATCTCTATCTGACCTTTGAAGAGGGATGTATTTGGCTGATGACCTATACCCATAAAAACACCATCGCATCTTAACTCCGCATGCTGTCCGGTCTTCACATTTTTAAGCCTGACACCACTTACCGTCTCATCCCCTAAGATCTCATCTACAACAGAGTCCCACATGAAACTGATCTTCTCATTATTTATGGCCCTCTCCTGCATAATCATCGAGGCACGAAGCTTATCTCTTCTGTGAATAACGGTTACCTTTACAGCAAACTTCGTAAGGAAAATTGCCTCCTCCATAGCCGTATCACCGCCGCCAACCACTACTACCTCTTTATTCTTAAAAAAGAAGGCGTCGCACGTGGCGCATGCAGAAACACCCCTTCCCATGAGCCTTTTTTCCGATTCAAGGCCGAGGAGCATCGCAGATGCCCCGGATGCGATTATTACCGATCTTGCATCAAAGAACTTCCCATCAACCTCTACCTTAAATGGCCTTTTTGTAAAGTCTACTGATGTGACATCACCGCTTACAAAATCGGTTCCAAACCTCTCTGCCTGTTTTTTTGTATATTCCATGAGCTGTGGGCCCATGATCCCGTCAGGGAAACCAGGGTAGTTTTCCACCATGGTGGTTATCATGAGCTGTCCGCCTGTCTGGATACCTTCTATAACAAGGGGATTTAAGTTTGCCCTTGCGGCGTATATAGCTGCGGTAAGACCTGCCGGGCCGGAACCGATTATGATAACTTTCCTCATTAGTACCTCCTCCGATCGACTGCATATTACCATTCTAAGTTTTAAAAATCAAACGGATGAACCTGTAGTATATACCATTTAGGTAGAGGGAACTAATACCAATTTGCCTTCATTCGGCTACCTGGAAAAAAACAGGTTGAGGTCAAGGTTAAGGTTTAGGAACTTCTTAGCCTCAACCTCAGCCTCAGCCTTCTTCGTGCCTCCTCGCCGCCTTGGTATCCTGTTGAATGCGAATTGGTATAACCTGTCTACGACTCCGCCTTGATCTCTATACCAAGATATTTTATCTTCCTGTGAAGATGGCTCCTCTCGACCCTAAGGTCCTCTGCGGTCTTGGATATATTCCAGCCATTATCCTTTAGTTTCTGCATGATATATTCCTTTTCAAATAATGACCTTGCCTCCCGCAGGGAGGAGGAATATAGATAACCTGGTGGAGCAGGGCCGGCTGCATTGGAAGGCTCAAGAAAGAGAAGTATATCCTCTTTTTTTATTACAGGGCCTTGCACCATGATCATGAGGCGTTCAATGATATTCTTTAGTTCTCTTACGTTTCCCGGCCAATAATACCTCTTTAATATCTCAATGGCCTCATCGGTAATAGATTTCTCCTTCAGTCCCTGTTCCTCTGATAGCTCAATCAAAAAATTCTTAACAAGCAGTCCAATGTCATCCTTCCTCTCCCTTAGCGGGGGTATATGGAGGGGGATTACATTCAGCCTGTAGTAGAGGTCCTCCCTGAAAGTCCCCTTTTTTATCTCCTCCGCCAGGTTTTTGTTAGAGGCGCCAATGACCCTAACGTCCACCTGGATCGTCTTGCTTCCCCCGACCCTGTTAAACCTCTGTTCCTGTAGCACCCTCAGCACCTTTGCCTGGGTGGCCAGGCTCATATCGCCGATCTCATCAAGAAACAGTGTGCCTCCGTCGGCCAGCTCAAATTTTCCTCTCTTCATCTCTACTGCACCGGTGAATGCACCCTTCTCGTGACCGAAGAGCTCAGATTCAATCAATGTTTCAGGGATGGCGGCGCAGTTTACCTCTATAAACGGCCTGGCAGCCCTTGGACTATAAAGATGTATCCTCCTTGCAACAAGTTCCTTGCCGGTACCGTTCTCGCCGGAGATCAGGACCCTGCTATTGGTTGGACCTGCCGTTTTAATTAATTCCTTCAGCCTGCCCAGGGCAGCGCTATCACCTATAAGTTCAAATCTCCGCTCAATCCTGCTCCTCAATGCCCTATTTTCCTCCTCAAGCTTTTTTTCCCGGAGGGCATGTCTGACTATAAGCACAACCTTTTCAAGTGAGAGCGGCTTTTCAATGTAATCATATGCCCCAAGCTTTGTAGCCTTGACAGCAGTTTCAATCGAGCCATGCCCTGACATCATTATTACGATTACCCCGGGGAACAGGGCCTTTATCCTCTTCAGCGTCTCAATCCCATCCATATCAGCCATCCATATGTCGAGAAGGACAATAGGAGGTGTCTCTCTTTTTATGACCTTGAGGGCATCGTTCCCGCCGGCGGCGGTGAGCACCTGGTATCCCTCGTCTATCAGGACTGCCGATAATATAGTTAGAATCGATTTTTCATCGTCTACTATCAGGATGTTCTCGGCCATATAGTTCCTCTAAAAAAGTTCAAATGTCAAAATCCAAATGCCAAATTTTTGAACTTTGAACTTTGAAATTTGACATTGTCTTTTCCCTAATTTGAACTTTGAGCTTTGCCATTTACTATTTACGTTATGGGCAGCTCTATAATAAAATTCGTCCCCTTCGGCGTATTGCTGGTTACCTTTATATGTCCGTTATGATCTGATATGATCCGATTCACGATCGCGAGGCCAAGTCCTGTCCCGCTCTTCTTTTTTGAAAAATAGGGGAGGAACAGCTTGTCTGTATCCTCCGGATGTATGCCGATACCTTCATCAGCCACCTCTATCCTTACCTTGCCGGATTTAAGGTCACTGACAGTTGTGATGCAGAGCCTTCCCTTCCTGTTCATCGCCTCAAGGGCATTCTCAAAGAGGTTTACAAATACCCTCTTCATCTGTTCTCTGTCGATATTAAGGGGAGGAAGGTCATCGGCATGATTAAAGGAGATCTCGATATCCTTATGGGCGCCCCTGTATAACATGATCACCTCATTTAGTATCTCCTGTAGATTACTCGGAGCCGGTTTTGGATAGGGCATGCGGGCAAAATTGGAAAATTCATTAACCAGCCTCTTCATGCTGTTTACCTCGTTAATAATAATCCTCGTAGATCCGTCAAATATCTTTCTGAAATCAGGAGAGTCTTCAAAAAACTTCTTTCGCAACCTCTCGGTAGATAGCTGGATCGGAGTCAGCGGGTTTTTGATCTCATGGGCTATCCTCCTTGCTACCTCCTGCCAGGCCGCAGCCTTCTGCGCCCTGATCAACTCCGACAGGTCTTCAAATACAATTACCACACCGAGGAAATTATATTCCTCGTCCCTCATGCCGGAGACGCTCAGGTGTATGGTAATATGTTTACCTTTAAAATCGAGCTGAACCTCCTCCTCTATGGGATTCTTTTTCCCGGAAATTATCCTCTCTGCAATATTGTATATTCCCTGGAAGGGTGGATCGGAGAGAACCTGTGAGGCCCTCTTGCCTCTCACGTCCTCTGCCTTTATGCCGAGTATTGTCTCGGCTGACCTGTTGAATATTGTTATTAAGCCATCCAGGTTTATAGATATGACCCCGGCTGCGGTATTTTCCAGAATCGTCTCCATGTATGCCCTTCTCCGGTCAAGCTCAATATTCGATTCCGTCAGGGAGATATTTGCCTCCTCAAGTTTCTTTTTGCTTATCTTTAAATCTTCCGTCATTTTGTTAAAAGACCTGACTAGGATACCTATCTCATCTTTTGCATCCACATCTATCTTGAAATCCAGGTCCCCATTGGCTATTGCGTTAGTCCCTTCTGCAAGCCTCTGGATCGGGATAGTAATGCCCCTTGCAAGATAGAACCCGAACCATGTGGCTGAAAAGAGGATGACAATTGTGATAAGAAGGAAGGATAGGACGTAGCTCCCCTTTATAGGGTTCTTAAACGCCTTCAACTGGCTGTAATCCTCAGAGGACTTGCTTATCTCCTCCATCTTTCCTACGAGGCTCTCCGGTATATAGAGGTCTGCAATAACTACTCCTATGACGCCTTCAGCCGATCGGATCGGAACAGCGCTCCTTATCAGATCACCGGTTCCTGTTGATCTGATAAGGGTAGCCTCCTCACCCTTCAGCGCCTTCTCTGCTATATCTGAGGAAGGGACTGCCTGAAGGCCTCCTTTGATATTAGGATCTGTTGCCCTGACTGATCTTTTAGAGCCGGAAAAGAGTACCTCCAGGGCGCTTAAATTATATTCCTTCTGTTTTCTTCCTAGCTTCTCAGTTATCCCATTAATATTCTCGTCACCTTGTAATGTATTCTCCAGGATGGATTTACTGACCTCCCTTGCATAATGCAGGGTTAAGTCCTTGTTCCTTTGATAATAGGCCTGGCCTACCTCAAGGGAATCCTTCAGGGATTGTTCGACCTGTATGCCGAACCAGTTCTCAATACTGTTTGTGAGGAGGCCGCTTGCCACTATGAACAGCAGCACAGAAGGGATAAGTGAAAAACCTACAAATGCTGCTATGAGCCTTGTCCTGAATCCTGAACCGAGCAGTTTCTGGCGTCTCTCAAAAAATAGTTTTATAAGATTCCTTGAAAGGAGCAGGCAGAGTATAATCACGAGGATCAGGTTTACATTTACAAGGGTGATAATCAGTATATTGCTTGGGAAAAGCGATCTGTCCTCGATCCCCTTGAAATGTATTATAGAGAGGGTGATAGTGAGGGTAAGAAGGAGCGCTGCTGATATTACCCAGACTGCCTTCTGGCTTCCCTTCCTTGTCTTTATCCCTTCTTCGCCTGGATGTCCTTGTGATGATGCCATAGAAGACCTCATCTCTACTTAGCCTTCCCCTGGGGGTAGATTATTGATGAGTCAGCCCAGGGGGTATCAAGCTCAAGGAATGGGATGAAGAAAAAGAAATAGTCGAGATGAAGGGGGATGGCTGTAGCCTTCATCTGGGCTTTTACACTCACATAGTAAGACTCCTTGGCATTTAATATATCAGTATCTGCAAGCTTAACATTATTTACCCTGGAGCTCAGGTCCACCATCTCCTGGTAATTTTCAATAACCCTCTGGCTATTTTTTGTCCCCTCCCTGCTTGTAACAATATACTGTTTTTTTAAGATATCATATTTAATCGTATATTTTAATGTTACTGAGAGGATCTCTTCGTCGATCCATATATTCTGCTTTCTCTTTAAAAGGATATAATAAAAGAGATCTTTAGGGATTCCGTTTTTAATATCTTCTTCAATAGTGCTGTTAATTGCCTTTATTAACTTTGCTGAGACCAAAATGTCCTTATTCTGTATTGTCACGGAAAGGTCTGTGATCTTTTCATCATCTGCGAGCGCGGAAAAGGGGAAAAGGATAGCGGAGGATGAAAAACAGATGATAAATAAAAAGACCGGGAAGCCTAATCTGCTCATTTTAAGTTTAAACCCTGTTCATTATCGACTTTTCCCAGGCGGACTGGAATTCGTCATAGGATATAAAAAAGAGATCCCTGAATGCCTCCTTAAACTCCCTCCCCCTGGAGAGCTCTTCAAGAAGGATCTTTACCCTGAATATCCCGTATCTATCTATCAGATAATCCACAGCAGAATAACTTTCGGCATAAAGGATGGGCACCCTTGATTCTTCGCTGTCCATAAAGGAATCATGGAGTTCATGCAGCGGGATTATCCTGCCGCCTTTTTTTATTTCACTGATTATTCTCTCTTCAAGCCTCTCCTTATCCCCATGCTCCATATATACGGCCAGACCCTCATTCAGCCACCGCGGGACATCCTTACCTGAGATATTGTGGATGACAGCGTGTGTATATTCATGAAAGATTACCTTTTCAAGGAGTTCCTTATCGTTTAATGCCCCTCCAACGGGAAGCCTTATCTTACCATCAAATATACCCTTTGTCCAAGCAGGAGTGAGCGTTACGTCCCGGAACTTTTCCTCGGAATAGAGGATGACAGTAGTTGGATCCCCAGGATAAAAAGAGAAGGAGGCGCCGACCTCCCTGTATGCCTCTTCAAGGATAATGGTTATTACCCTGGCTATATCCCTCTCTTCCCTCCCTTCGAACCTTACTGTAAAATGTTCTGTTGCCTCCTGCTGAAAGCCTCCTTCTGCTTTCTTCTCCCTGTTGATCTTTGTAAGCATTCCCTTCAGGTTGTTGTCGTTGGGGGCAAGCTTTAATGCTGCCTCAAGATTACTAATAGCCAGCTCTGTGTTATCTTTATGATAATGTATCTCTGCCAGCAACTTGTACCCCTCTGTCCTCTTTGGATCTATGGCCAGTCCCCTGTTTATTGACTCTATCGCCCTGTCATCATCCTTTAATTTATGAAGGGCAAACCCCATACCGAAATATGAATCCGGTACTTTATCATTAAACTCCATGGCCTCCCTGAAGTATCTCAATGATTCCCCGTATCTCCCTGCCTCTATCTCTCTCCAGCCAAGCCTGCTTTCAGTGTAGGCAAGGTTCATCTTTAAGGCATCATTATTTTTATCCTTCTCATGCGCCCTCCTGAAAGAATCTGCTGCCTCTTCATATCTCCCCTGGTTATAAAACCGGAGTCCCTCCTCGTTAAATAGATCTGTTGAGGCATCGTCTTTAATTGTATTGCTCCTGGTCTCCGGCGCCGGTACTACAGGGTTTTCTCTAGGGGTTTCTTCTTTCTTACCCGGCAGGGGAGGGGGACTTTCATATATCCTGACCTCATCTCCATCCTGATGAAATATGGAATAGCCGATATATATAGCTATCGCCGCAAGAATGAGTATGGCCAGATTGATTGATCTGTTAAATGTCCTGTTTTCCATAGTTACATAATTAAAAGGTATGACCCAGGGTAAAATGCAATTCTGAGCTGCTTTCACCAGGCTCCGGCTCAAGCTTGTATCCTAAATCTAACCTGAATGGCCCTATGGGGGTATTGTATCTTAGACCGACCCCCGCGGAATATTTCATCTCCGAGACGTTGATCTCGTTGTATTCCGGCCATACGTTGCCTCCATCGAGAAATGTCACAAGGCCCAATCCCCAAAAGAGTGATATCCTGAATTCGCCATTTACAAGGAGCATCGCATTTCCACCGGTAGGTGTTCCGTCTATTACTGTAACGCCGGGGATACCGAGCGAATCCTGCAGGTAACCCCTTACCGTGCTCCTCCCGCCCAGGAAGAATCTCTCGCTGATCGGGACAGCAAGGGTCTCGCCAAAATTCTTTGCAGCCCCGCCCTTCGCTGATAAGGCAAGGACGAACCATCTTGTAACCGGGAAATACCAGCTGCTCTGAAGGGATGCCTTAAAAAACTGTACATCGGATCCCAGGGAGAATGCTGCATCCTTAAGAAGGATTCCGTTCACCGACCCTCTTGATGGATTGAATGGGTCGTCCCTGCTGTCCCTCTCCAGCGAAAGATTAATACTGCCTATGGTTACCCTTCCTTCATCCTCCGGCGCCAGGACTGCGCCCGGTTTAACATCCAGCAGCTTATTGGCCTCAAACTGGTAGAGAAAAGACCCCTTTACAGATGGAGTAAAGCCCTTATCCAGGCCGAGGGTTCCTCCCGCCTGCCTTAGCTCATAGAGCACATCCCTTGTGTCCGAGGTGATCCTCTTCTGTGTAAGATCCACCAGGCCGATCCTTGCATCTACCGGGAGATTTAAGACCCGCGGCTCCTTATAATTTAAGGAAAACTTCCTCTCGATCCGGCTTAAGTCACCCCTTAAGCTCGCATATCTGCCTGTCCCGAACAGGTTGGATTGAGATATCTCGCTAAACCCCCTTAACCTCTCAACATCACCATAGCCTATACCAAAATCGACTGCACCTGCATTCTTTTCCTTGACGGCAATTACCATATCTTTAATATATTCTTTTTCTCCTGCCCTGAAGGGCTCTACCCTCACATCACTGAAAAATCCCAACTGATATATCCTTTGCTGACTCCTTAGGATCTTCTCATAATCGTATGGCTCGCCTTCGTGAATAATAAGCTCCCTCAAGATTACCCTTGACCTTGTAAAATCATTCCCTCTTGTCACTATCCTTCCAATAGAGGCAGGCCTGTCTTCATCAATGAGATATAAAAGTTCAACCCCCCTCTGATCATCCCTTAAGACCGGTTTTAGATTGACATTGGCATATATATAACCCATCTTTGCGTATAGCGTCAGGATATTAAGCTGTCCATCGCGGGCAGATGTCTCCAGGTAAGGCGCTCCGGGTTTTAAGGGAATATTGTCTAAAAGTTCCTTTTCAGAAAAGAGCCTGTTTCCATGTATCTCTATCCTGTCAACAAAGGTTTGTACCCCCTCATCTATTTTCAGGATTAAAACCATATTTTCTTTTGCGTCATCTATGTAGGTCTCTTCTTTAATCTTCACCCCGATAAACCCGTTCTTATAGTACAGGGCTTGTATCCGGTTCATATCGTCCTCAAGTTTATTCCTGTCCAGTATTGATGAGAACAGATAACCCTCTTCTTTTTGTTCCATCAATTTCTTTAACTCCTTTGAGGAAAAATAACTGTTACCCTCAAATACGATCTCCCTTAACGAGACCTTTTTCCCCTCCATTATCTTAATCGCTATCTCTGTCTCGTTCATTTCGGGTTTAACATTCCCGGTGTATTCTGCCTTTGCCAACATATACCCTTTGGTCTTATAAAGCCCCTCGATCCTCTCCATGGAGGCCTTCAGTACATCATCATCAGAACTCCTTTCCTCTTTTATCAGAAGGAGCGGTTCAAGTTTATCCCTGGAAAGTGCACTGTTTCCTTCAAAGACGATCTTTGTATGACGACCTGCCTCTATTGGTATCTGTATATCTACCTCGTTTAATTCTTTATTGTATTGAACTTCCGGGGGTCCGATAATCGCGTTAAAATATCCGTTATCCTTATAGAAGTTCTCCAGGGACACCATATCCCTCTCCAGTGTTTCGCCTGAAAAGAACTCTCCCTTTCCCATCCTGATCTTGAAGAGGAGGTTTATATCCGGGTAGACCCTCTCTCCTGTGAATCTTAACTCACGTATCCTTGTCCTTTTTCCCTCCCTGATATTTAGCCTGAGCAGGGTCCTGGCCTTTATCCCCCTTCCTCTCTTTACCACCTCTTCGACCTCTGCATGGAAAAAACCTTTTTTGTGGTAATAGGAGATCAGATCCGACAATATCTCTCTTAACAGGTCATCTGTAATCTCCTCGCCTTCACTCGCCCTTATCTTCTCCATGAGTTCTTTTGTTGTTACAAACCAGTTTCCAGAGATTACAATCTCAGATATAATCTCCTTCTCAATCAATGTATAGGTCAGGACAACCCCTCTGTCCGCAAGCTCTGCGTCTATAATGATATCCTTAAAACGCCCGTCCTTATAAAGCTGGTCAAGGCTCCTCCTTACAGCCCTGGAGGAATAGAGATCCCCCTCCCTTATGCTTATCATATCCTTTAACCACTCTATCCTCTCACCCCCTTCTGTTTTTATCTCTATAGATGTAATCTTTTTGCCCTCCATTTTAGATTCAGAGGCATAGAGAAAGGGGGATGTAAAATTTAAAGCAATAAACAGAGAAAGAGAGATAAGGCAGATACAAGAAGCCTGGCTTAATTTATGATCCATCCTTTTTAAAGGGGCTAGCGTCGCCCCCTCCACCGGCAAAGCCGGATGGAGCCTCCCCCTCAACGCTCGCATTCGCTCGCTGTTTAGAATATTCAGGCTCTAGACTTTCCTCCTGACTCCTGTATTCTGACTACTGAATACTGTTCTCCTGACTCCTGACTCCTGCTTTCATTTGCAGGGGCTAGCGTCGCCCCCTCCACCGGCAAAGCCTGTGGAGCCTCCCCCTCACACGCTCACGTTGTTCGCTAGGCAGATATCCTGATAATAGGCTATTTGAATTCGAATCTGAATCTGATGTCCCCCCCAAGCAACCCCTTTTCATCCCTGGTGCCGATCAGAGATATGTTGCCTGCAAGCCTATACTCTACCTGGATCAATTCCTCAACAGAAGGATCCAGCGTAGAGGCATAGGTAACAGACATCCTGTCATCCAGCAGTTTCTTTTCTACTGTGAATTTAGGGCCGGATGACGATTTAACTCCTGAATAGTATGGGTCGACCTGAAAGCGGTCCACACCCGTTATGCCCTGAACCTTCTCCTGAACAAGCTCTTCTACCAGCAGGGAGGCTGCCGCCTCCTTCCCTATATTCTTCTGGGTCTGAGTAAACTCAGTCGAAGTCCTTCCTACTGTAAGGAGGGCAAGGATATCAGTCTCGCTCAGAGGGGGATTTGATGAGAGCTGCAGGTCAAAACGATCCAGGGTTCCTGCCAGACTGGTATCAATCTTATATGTCCTTACTTTTGTGTTGATCTTGAAGTCAAACTGCGGTTTGGTTGCCTTCGGATCAAGGAAATCTACTGTGCCTGATTTTACCTTAAATTCGTTCCCTCTGAAAAAGACAGACCCATCATTTGCATCTATCCTCCCTAATAATACAGGCCTGTTTACAGAGCCCTTAAGATACAGATCCAGTTCAAGCGGAATCTTGGCAATATTATTATTTATCCATATCCCATCCTTTCCATAAAAATGGATATTTAAGGAGACATCATTTGATGCCTTGGCAGGCCTCTGGGCAGAGGTGATCTTCCTGACCTCGATTAGCCACCTGTTCATATCTATCCGTTTCTCGTACTTACCCTTCTTGATATCGATCTCCCCGGTAAGCCTTCTTGACTTATTATTTGCCTGAAAGATGAGCGTACCATCGATCATGGAATTAAAGTCAGATATCAAGGCGTGTCTTACTTCCTTAAATTCCAGGATCATCTCTATGCCGGCAACAGACATATTCTTGATGTCTATCTTTCCCGAACCATGTATGTTCCCGCTTCCCACAAGGCCTTCAAATTTTTCAAGAAGGATTTGGCGTTCATTGAAGAGTAAGTTCATTGCAGTTATATTAATCGACTGGGTCAGTACTATATTGGTCCTTACTATACCACCAATTACCTTTAGGTCTCCCCTGATCTTGGGATCCTCCCATTTATCCGATACTGTCAGGGCAAAGACAGCCCTCCCTTTGCTAAGAGCGATATCCCTTGTGAATAGCTTGAGCAGGCTCAGGTCAGCTTCACCCTCTACAAAGATATTTAGCTCGTTCCGGGCAATTGATCCTCCCTTTATATTAATTAAGGTACCTTCCCCGCGTAAACTAAATGAGACAATCCTGGCTTCCTCTCCCTTTATTTCAATAGAGATCTTCTTGTCGTTTCTCACCTGGTAGCCCGATATGTCAATATTCAGATTTGTAAGAAGAATGTCGGTATGGATCGACTTCGGATCGGCGAGGTTCCCGTTTATTGAAACCCTCCCTGATGTCACGGCCGACACCCTGGAGGGAAGTTCAGGATGAACAAGGTCCAGGAATATACCAACCGGCATATCAGTAAGACTGATATCTGCCGCAACCGGAAGGCTGCCCTTCAGGCCCACCTTTCCTTTTGCCGTGAGCCGGTCATTGATCCTGGCCTTAAAATTCAGATCCTCAGCCTGAGTCCATACCTCGATCCTTGCATCCCCCATATCAGACCCCTGATAAGAGAGGCCGATAATAGAGATGCCGCCCAGTATCTGCGGTTTGGTAAATGTGCCGGCGCCGGATAACTCAATGGAGGCCTTTCCTTTTATATTCGGGATCCTGTCTGAAATAATATCAAGGTCTTCGAGCCCGAGGGCCTCTGCCTTCATTGTAGATTTGAATGCCCCGTCAAATCCGATCCAGCCTGTCCCCTTAAGTATACTTTTATTTTTTTTCAGGATAAACGTTGAGATCCTGATTCCCATATTATTGATAGCTAGATCTGCCCTGCCTGAATCGATAGATTGCCCGTAGATCTCTCCCTGCCTTATTGACAGGTTTGCAAGGAGATTCAACTCCCTGACATATCCTTTAACCGACATCTCTCCGGTAATAGGTGTATTAATCCTGACCTCTTTATGGAACATCCGGGCGATCTCTGCGGGAGATCCGCTGTTTATCTTTACTGCCAGATCTATGTAAGGGTTATTAATGCCATCCCTCCAGGCAATCTTTCCATTAAATTTATATGTTGCGACACCTGTTTCAGCCAGGGCATTCGACAGTTCGATCTCTTCTTTTGTCAGGACTATATTGGAACTAAATCTATTGATACTTACCCCTTTAATGAGGACATCATTCATCTCGATCTTTCCCTGAAAGAGCGGGGATGATATATTTCCCCTGAGCTTGCCTGCCAAATCAATGTCCCCTGCCAGATCTGTAATACCTGACCCTTCCAGAAAGGTCTTCATTACCCTGATACCTGAACGGACTGAGAGATCCATGTCGTTGTTTTTGAACACCTGTCCACTCATCTCAAGAATTGAACCGGCGGAGGATATCTTCATTGTCCTGATATTGAGATCACCGGCAGATATCGTAAATGCAAGCTGAATATCCTCTGGGAGCGAGATGAGGATCTCCTTCCAGGAGGCGCTTGACTTGTCCTTAATCTCATCGGGCCTGCCGGATATCCTTATTTCGCCATCTCCACTCAAAGACTCCCTGTTCAAACCTATACCTTGCAACGATATATTTCCGTCTATTGTTTTGCCAGGAACAGGGAATCCTTCGGGTATTATTTTCTTTACCTCCTCAGTCTTAATCTTTTCAAAGATAAGTTGCAGGTGGTATCTCGGCCCTTCTTTTGGGGAAATGGAGCTTGTCATATTCCCTGTTAGATGTCCGCCAAATATATCGGCTGAGGCATTTGAGAACATAATCTGATCCCTGGATAGGGAGACAGCAGAGCTCATCTCTCCAAGCGGCGAAGATTCATAGGAAAGGTTCTTCAGAGATAGCCGGCCCCTCCAGAGGATATCAGGATATTTGCCGCTGATCTCTCCCGCGGCCTCCGCCTTTCCATTAATACCTTTGAGGGGTGGGTATAATCTATCGATGTCATCAAGCCCTGTTGAAGACTTTACCTCCAGGTTAATTCTCGGTTCCTCGAAACCGCTGATTGTTCCCATAAGGCTGAGCAACAGATCCCCTGATCCGGCTTCTAATCTCCTAATCTCAAGATAATCGGGGTGGAGGGCGGCCTTCCACTCTACCTGGGCAAGTCGCCTTGTAGCGCCGGATACACTCAGCATAATATCCCTCAAAGAGGCTGAGATCTGATAGTTTTGCATAGTTAGATCGGGCTCTATCACTGCATTGAGACCTGCGATTTGAGCCTCCAACCCACCATCCATTGCCTTGATATTCACCCCGCCCTCTCTTATTTCAATCCTCCTGATTACTATTACCTTCTTCCTGCTGCCGCTTCCAGCAGCAGACATGGGATTAAGAAGAGATTTAATGCTAATATCCTTCCCATATTCCAATATAGTCACTACTGGTTCTGTCAAAGATATCTTTTTTATTAGAAAGACCTCTGTAATTAATGACAGGGGCGAAAAGTTAACCCTGACTTTTTTTGCACTGAAGAGTGGCGTCTTATGGTGATCAACCGGTCCTATCAGAGAAAAGTCCGTTATCTCGATAGATGTTGGCAGGAGATTAAGACTTACCTTCCCAATCCTAACGCCCTCTCCGAAGACCTTCTCGAGTTGCGTCACTATAATGGGATGTATCATCTCAGAAAGGAGGTTGGAATGGAGGAAGATATTTGTAGATACAATGAGGAAAAGGATCAGAAGAAGGATTAAAATCTTTTTTGCAGGTGAAGGGGGGGTCTTCAGGTCGTTAGGTTCTGCATGATCCTCATCCTTGCTTAATTGATTTCTCTTTTTTTTCCACATATCTCATTCTCAGATCAAAGAGGAGATTATCAAGAAGGATCCCCTCCTCCTTGTTAAGATTTCCCTTTGTCTTCTCTTTCAGTATGGTAAGCAGGTCTATCATCTCCCTTGCCTGAGGCAGATTTACCATCTTTTCTCCCTTGATCGGATCCTCCACAACCCCAAGTAAGATCAAGGTGGAGCTTCCAAGGGAGAGGATAAAGGTTGAGAAGTCTATCCCCGTTGGTCTCTCTTCCTCCTTTTTTATATCCTGATCCATCCTTGGAGGAGGTTCTGCCTTTGGAGAATCCGTGCCCTGGTCATCAAGGGTCACCCGCCTCTTATCAGTGACATTAAACCCCTTTTCCTCTTCTGACTCAGCCATATTTTGAACCCTTATGAACAGTTTAAAATTACCATAAATAACAGTATCTTTCAACTATCTAAATTATTGGTCCTACGTTTTACAGCGAATACGGTATTGGCCAAACAGGAGATTATCATTTTGGGATGACAGAATATAAAACAATGCCTGTTTCGGATGCTTCGGAAAAGAATGCTTCGGAAAAGAATTGACTATTTATACCGGGTGTGGTAAGAGATAGAATAGGTTTGACGATACTAAATTGTCTTAGGAGGTAAGATGTCAGGACATTCTAAGTGGGCAACTACCAAGCATAAGAAGATGGCCGTTGATGCCAAGAGGGGTAAGATATTCACGAAGATCATCAGGGAACTTACAATAGCTGCCAGGCAAGGGGGCGGAGATCCTGAGGGAAACCCCCGTCTTAGGACAGCAATACTAAAGGCCAAAGAGGCCAATATGCCTGCGGACAATATCAAGAAGGCGGTACAGAGGGGGACAGGTGAGCTTCCCGGTGTGACATATGAAGAGTCTGTCTATGAAGGATATGGACCAGGAGGCGCGGCATTGCTTATTGAGATCACCACTGATAATAAGAACAGGACCGTCTCTGAGATAAGGAATATCATGAGCAAGCATGGCGGCAATATGGGTGAGGCAGGTTGTGTCTCCTGGATGTTTTCAAAGAAGGGATATATTGTTGTGGAAAGGGCTAAGGCCGATGAGGAAAATCTGATGAACCTTGCCCTTGAGGCAGGTGCAGAGGATATAAAATCTGACGAGAGCAACTACGAGATAATAACAACCCCCCATGATTTTGAACATGTAAAAAACAGGGTAAAAGAGAACGGCATAGAGATGGCCTTAAGCGAGGTTACAATGATGCCGCAGAGCTATATAAGGCTGGAGGGAAAAGAGGCCGAGCAGATGCTGAAGCTGATGGAGGCGCTGGAAGACCATGATGATGTCCATAAGGTATATGCCAACTTCGATATCCCTGATGAGATAATGGAAAAGGTCTCTACCGGATAATGAAAATATGAAGGTGCTTGGTATAGACCCGGGGACTTCTAAGGCTGGATACGGACTTGTGGAGCAGTCATCCGACAGGATCTCTCTGGTCGTATCCGGTGAAATCACCTCAAGACCAAATGATCCGATATCAAAGAAGCTCAAAGAGATATTCCTGAAGGTGCAGGAATTAATTGAGACCTGTCGTCCTGATGCAATAGCCGTAGAAAATAGTTTTCTCCATAAAAATGTTCAGACGGCAGTGAGGCTTGGTCAGGCAAGGGGGGCTGTGCTGATCGCAGCAGAGATATTATCTGTTTCTGTTATGGAATATACACCTAGAGAGGTAAAGCTGGCATTGGTTGGTTACGGAGGCGCTGAGAAGGAGCAGATGCAATGGATGCTTAAGAAGATCCTGGGAAAAGGGCTTGTCCCGGATTCTCATCACGCCGCTGATGCCATCGCTGTCGCTATATGTCATCTCCACTCAGCCAGGATCAATGGGCTGATACAGGCCGGCATGAAATGATTGCCTCTGTAAGAGGGATCCTGAGCTACAAATCACCAAGCTACATAATTGTTGATGTAGGCGGAATCGGTTATCAGATCTTTACCTCAGCATCATCCTATCAGGGCCTGCCTGAAATCGGCGAAACAGTCACCCTCTCTATATATACTTACGTCAGGGAAGATGCGTTGAACCTTTATGGCTTTCTTTCCAGGGAAGAAAAAGATCTTTTTATGCTCCTCCTGAATGTCTCAGGTGTAGGTCCCAAGCTTAGTCTTAATATTTTATCAGGGATCAGCGGTCCTGACCTGGTCAGTTCTATAAGGGGGGACGACATTGTAAAACTCACCTCCATACCAGGCATAGGAAAGAAGATGGCCTCAAGGCTTATATTTGAATTAAAAGAAAAGATAGGGGATCTCTTTTCTGTTGGATATGCTGCTACTGCTAATGAGACAAGGAAGGAGGAGAGGGACAAGGTAATAACCGATGTCCTCTCTGCACTGATGAACCTTGGTTATCCCAGGCAGCTTGCAATGGATTCTATTAAGCGGATCATAAGGGATGGCTCAAAGGATCTCTCTGCAGAAGAACTTATAAAAGAATCCTTGAAAATACTGGCAAAATAGGAAAGATTCAAAATAGGCTGAGGAACGCTCCTGTCTTGTTACTAAGGTGCAATCTAAATCCCCCGTTTATCAATTAAAGAAAACCGTCCCCTTTAGTCTTTGATAATGATAGCCCTAAAGTTTTATACCCCTATATCCGATAGATATATCTAAGAAGTAAATAAAGGCATCTCCATCGAAGGTCAAAAACCTGCGGGAGTCGGTAGAGATCGCAAAGCAACTCAATCTCTAAGTCTAAAAAGGAAGCTGGAGATGCAGCATGGAGTATGCTATGCATAGTATTTCTCTTGCCGAAAGACGCCACACGGCTCTCGCTCATTTAATGTCAGGTCTTATATTAAGTTCCTGCGGTTTTATCGCAGTATATTTCACTTATAACCAGATATGGCATCTGGTTTCAATGGGGATAGTATCTTTCGGATGGGCCTTTATCTTAATGCAGGGACTTAAGATGCAGGACAAACAAACAGTTGCCATCAAAAAATATGACGCCTTGATAGGAGAGTTTTACTCGCTTGGGAATAACCTTTCAGTAGGCCTCAAAGGCCAGTTTTTAAAAACCAGGGGAGAGCTTGGGCAGATCCAAAATCTAATGAGGGATGCAGCAGGAAGGCTGACCCACAGTTTTACAGGGCTTGAGTCCCAAACCAGGGAGCAGCAGGAATTACTGTTAAGTTTTACAAATCAGTCATCTGCCGGAACAGATAGCTCCGATACTATGGATTTTGAGAAGTTTACAAGTAAGACAGCAGAAATCCTGGTCAACTTTGTCGATACTATCGTGAATACCAGTAAGTACAGTATAAGACTGGTTGATAAGATGGAGGATATCACCATGACCATGGATGCCATACTACGTGATGTGGCAGGGGTTGAGACCATTGCCAAGCAAACCAAGCTTCTTGCACTCAATGCAAACATCGAGGCGTCCCGGGCAGGCGAATATGGGCGCTGTTTTGCTGTTGTTGCCGACGAGGTCCGAAAGCTCGCCCGTCATTCGACTGATCTAAGCGAACGGATTAGCGGGCATGTACATGAGATACAAGGGTCATTGCAGGAGGTTGGAGGGATAACTAAAGACCTTGCATCTAAGGATATGAGTTTTGCCCTCAAGGCAAAGGCAGATCTAACTGACATGATGGCCAGGATAAAGGTATTAAATGAAAGGATGCTGGAATGCATGCGTGAGATTTCTCGCATCAATACGGATATCCAATCTAATGTGAATAGCGCCGTAACCTCGCTCCAGTTTGAGGATCTGGCTACCCAGCTTGTAAGGCGTATCGTAAATCACCTGGATGGAATAGAAAAGATGCTCAATAGCATTGGCAGGATAAAAATGGGTGGAGATATCGGGAAAGTGGATGGGGATCTGATATCCAGGATTAAAAAAGAGATAGAGGATGCCATTTCGTTACTTGAAAAAAAGGATGATGAATCAATAAGACAGGAGCGGATAATCGCCGGAAGCATAGAGCTTTTTTAGGGAATGGAGGTCAATGTATGTCAAAGATAATCCTGACCGCAGATGATTCTGTATCAATCAGGCAGATGGTCTCATTTACGTTAAAAAGCGCAGGCTATGAGGTGGTAGAGGCGGTAGATGGACATGACGCCCTGGAAAAAGCCAAGACAAAAACCACTCAACTGGTACTGACAGATCAGAACATGCCTAAGATGGATGGACTAACCCTCATAAAATCACTTCGGGCATTGCCGCAATATAAAAGCGTACCAATCTTAATGTTAACCACTGAGGCAAGCGATGCCATGAAGGCACAGGGAAGGGCGGCAGGCGCAACTGGTTGGTTGGTGAAGCCCTTTGACCCTGAAAAGCTGCTGGAGGTAGTTAAAAAGGTGATCGGATGAAGATAGATAAAAGTCAATTCTATCAGGTCTTCTTCGAAGAGACTGGTGAACATCTGGTCGAGATGGAAAGGCTGCTGATAAACCTCGATATCAATGCGCCCCATCCGGATGATCTAAATGCAATCTTCCGTGCAGCCCATTCCATCAAGGGGGCGAGCAGTACCTTTGGTTTTCAAGACCTTTCTCAGATTGCCCATTCCCTTGAAACGGCGCTGGATAAGATCCGAAATGGCGGACTCAAACTTAAAGATGAGATGCTAGACCTCTTCCTGCAGGCAGGGGACCTCCTAAAAATACAACTGGCAGGACACAGGGACGGGATAAAGGTTGACCCGGATGCCGCATCCGGGCTGTGTGGAAGATTAGAAAAAATTGCGGATGAGGAGTCTTGTGACCAGCGAAATGAAAGCGGGGGTCAGGAGTCAGGAATCAGGAGTCAGGAGGAAAGTCTGGATTCTGAATCTTCTAAACAGCGAGCGAATGCGAGCGTTGAGGGGGAGGCTCCAAAGGCTTTGCCTTTGGAGGGGGCGACGCAAGCCCCTGTAATAGACCCTGGATACGGATTTTTTGAGGATATTTATTCAGATAGTGATACAGAAAAAAGATCTAAGGAAAATAGTGGTAGGAGGGCGACAGATAACCCGGATACTGGGTTAGAACTGGTTGGGCGGCGTGCATCTGACAGATCTGTAAATAAATCACAGACAGATACCTCCTCTATCCGTGTCAGCGTAAATAAGGTTGACCAATTGATCAATCAGGTGGGTGAGTTGGTAATTACGCAGGCTATGCTGGCACAGACTGCGGCTCAAGTAGATGCCGGGACTTATGAGAAATTGCAGCATGGACTGGCACAACTCGAGCGAAATACACGCGACTTACAGGAGAGCGTGATGGGTGTTCGTATGATGCCGATCAGCTTCGCCTTCGGCCGATTTCCCCGCCTGGTCAGGGATATGGCCGGCAAACTGAACAAAGAAGTAGAACTGAGGATGATTGGTGAAGAAACAGAGCTTGACAAGGGCCTGATCGAAAAACTCGTTGACCCCCTGACTCACCTTGTTCGAAATAGCCTCGATCACGGCATTGAATCCCTGGAGGAGCGGATTGCCGCAGGAAAAGACCCAAAAGGGGTCATCACATTGCGGGCCTCCCATGAAGGAGGGAATGTAATCGTAGAGGTAAGTGATGATGGCTCAGGTCTCAACCGTGAGAAGATCCTGGCCAAGGCAATGGAACGGGGTCTGCCGGTGAGCGGATCAATATGCGATCAAGAGGTATGGCAACTGATCTTTGCCCCCGGATTTTCCACTGCCGAGGTAGTTACTGATGTCTCCGGTCGGGGCGTCGGAATGGACGTGGTAAAAAGGAATGTCCAGGCAATAGGCGGGCGTGTCGAAATTCAGTCTAAGCAGCGCTGCGGAAGCAGATTTATTATCCGTCTGCCTTTGACCCTGGCCATAATTGAAGGCATGATCGTCCGTGTAGGGTATGAGGTCTATATTGTGCCATTGATCTCTATCATCGAATCGATCCGGCCGAAACGATCCGAGGTCAAGACGATTGTTGGGAGGGGGGAGGTGGTGGAGGTTCACGGCGAATATGTAAAGATTACCCGGCTGTATCGGCTCTTTGGGGTTGCATCTGATCTTATTGATCCTACAAAGGCGGTGCTTGTCATTGCAGAATCAGCAGGTGAGCAGGTGGCCATACTGGTGGATGAGTTGGTTGGAAAACAGCAGGTAGTTATCAAGAGTATCGAGCAGAACTTTCAAAGGGTGGATGGTATTGCCGGGGCAACCATCCTTGGAGACGGCCAGGTGGCCTTTATTTTGGATATTGGGGGCCTCCTCGCATTGGCCAGGGAGAAAAAAGGAATAGGTGTATCTATGTAGGGGCGAACCTGTGTGTTCGCCCGGCTGTGTAGGGGCGTATTGCAATACTCCCCTACAGTTAAAAAAAAGGAGGGGAAGATGACTACAGAAACAGAGGCAGTTGCAGCAGTATTACAGCGAGCGGAGTCGAGCGTAGGGAGGGGGAGGCTCCATCCGGCTGTGCCGGTGGAGGGGGATGGTCGCTCCCCTGCAGAAGGTAATTCACAGCGAGCGGAGTCGAGCGTAGGGAGGGGGAGGCTCCATCCGGCTCTGCCGGTGGAGGGGGATGGTCGCTCCCCTGAGACAGATCAGCAGATGGGGTTTTCTACAGATGGATGTCAGTATCTTACGTTCATCCTTGGGGAAGAGCATTACGGGGTTGAGATCCTCCGTGTACAGGAGATCAAGGGTTATACGGCTGTAACCCGCATCCCGAACACCCCAGGGTATGTCAAAGGGGTGCTAAATCTGCGCGGCACGATTGTCCCTATTATGGATCTTCGCACTAAGTTTGGGATGGAGCGGATTGACTATACCCGATTCACAGTCATTGTAGTGGTAGTTGTGCGGGAGCGCGTGGTGGGGATAATTGTGGATGCAGTATCGGATGTCTTGGATATCCCAAAGAAGGAGATCCAGCCGCCTCCAAGATTCGGGGGCTCGGTAGATGCAGGTTTTATCTCCGGTATTGGTAAATGCGGGGAAAAACTTGTGGCGCTTCTTGATATCGACCATGTCCTTTCTGATGCCGAGGTGGATTCTGTGGCATGCGCTGCAGCCAAGGGAGTAGAGGGGCAAATAGGGAAAGAATGAAAGCGGGAGTCAGTAGACTTCGGCGAGCTCAGTCGAACCGTCAGGAGAAAGTCTGGATTCTGAATCTTCTAAACAGCGAGCGGATGCGAGCGTTGAGGGGGAGGCTCCAAAGGCTTTGCCTTTGGAGGGGGCGACGCAAGCCCCTATAGAATTTATCCAGCGAGCGGATGCGAGCGTTGAGGGGGAGGCTCCAAAGGCTTTGCCTTTGGAGGGGGCGACGCAAGCCCCTATAGAATTTATCCAGCGAGCGGATGCGAGCGTTGAGGGGGA
>JACRHA010000008.1 GCA_016234185.1 Nitrospirota bacterium | reverse complement strand
ATCTTTTTTCCCAGGTGCTGTGCCTCTCAACCGGGCAACTTTTAACAAATGGCTGTCCGTAGGCAGTTTAAATACGTCCGCTATAGAAAATTACCACGGGGATGGGTAATGCTGATAAAATTTTGTTCCTACTGTCTGAATCACAGTGGGAGAAGAGATATACTTGACTTGCATGGGCGACACTGATAGTATTAGCCCTGCATCTTCAAGTCTGTAATAACCATATAACCATAATAAAAAGGAGGATTTAAATGAAGGAGACCTGGAAACTGGGTACAATAGTCTTTACTGTTCTGGCAGTTGCTCTCTTTATCGGATATGCTGCAGCGGGGGCGGATGTAAAGACGGCACAGAAGAATTGTGACGAGATGGTCAAGCATGGCAATGAGATGATAGAGCATGGAAAGGCCGGTCACCTTGACATAATGAGTACACATGGAAAGGCTATGATAGATAGCGCGAAGAAGGCGATTGATGCTATTCCTGCGGACAACGCGCATGGAAAAGAGGCAGCAACGCATATACAGGAGGCCATAAAGCATGCTGATGAGGCTGTAAAGCTGGCCAGTGCGGGAAACGGTAAGGATGCCCTGACACATGCCACAGCAGCAATGGAACATGCCAATGAGGGGAATAAGCACGCCCAGGCCATGTAATTTCTTGATTACCTCCCCGGCCGCCAACCTGGTCGGGGAGGTGATCTGAGTTCCTCTCTTTTGTGCTTATCTTTTCTTGTCCTTTACTGTTCCTCATAGGCAAGGACCCTGATAATACCTATCGTGGCACCGCTATTATCTGATGTGCAGGTATCGCCGGCAGAAACGATCTTCTTGACATTATTTTCCCTGATGAAATTATTTACCTGATCATCTAAAGCATGTAACTCCTTTATGGTGTTGAATATCTTAAGTTCAGAGGTAAAAGTCTTGACCTTCAGCATGGCCATATCCTCCATTCTTATTGGATGTTAATATTATATAATATACTCTAAAGCCGGACTTAAGCCATTGTCAAACAGGGTTTTGTTCGTTTGTCTTGTTTGCTGTCTATTTGATAAACTATTATAGGGGCTTGCGTCGCCCCCTCCACCGGCAAAGCCGGATGGAGCCTCCCCCTCAACGCTCGCTTTGCTCGCTGGATAGATACCCACGGGAGGATCTACAAAAAAGGTTAATCCTTTCATAAAGAGGGATAGGAAATGAGGGAGATCATCTGGGAGCCATACGGGGATTATAAGGAGAGGGCCAATATAAAGAGGTTTATGGATAAGCATGGCATCAGGGACTATGACGAACTGATATCCAGGTCTGTCAATGATATCGAATGGTTCTGGGAAGAGGCACTTAAAGACCTTGGCGTTGAATGGTACAGGCATTACGATAAGATACTGGATACTGCATTAGGATTTCCCTGGGCGAAATGGTTCATAGGAGGCAAGCTTAATATAGTCCATAACTGCCTGGATCGTCACATAAAATCAGGAAAGGGCGCAAAGATTGCAATTATCTGGGAGGGTGATGACGGGGCAACAAGAAAAGTTTCCTACTCTGAGCTTTACAGGGATGTAAATCGTGTTGCATCTGCCTTAAAGGGGCTTGGGATTGGAAAGGGAGACCGGATCGGGATCTATATGCCCATGGTGCCGGAGATCGTGGTAGCCCTTTATAGCTGCCTTAAGATAGGGGCAGTAGCCGTTCCGGTCTTTTCCGGATTCGGACCTAAGGCGCTTGCAACAAGGCTTGACGATGCGGAGGCGAAGGTATTGTTTACATCCGACGTGGCAAAGAGGAAGGGCACAACCATAGAGATAAAAAAGTCTGCTGATGAGGCCGGGGAGATGGTCAAGACCTTACGGCACAAGATAGTCTTCCGGAGGGGAGGGGGTAATGCCCCCTGGGATCCGGACTCTGATATCTGGTGGGATGATCTTACAGCAAGAGGAGGGGATGAATGCAAAACCGAGGAGCTTGACGCAGAGGATCACTCCCTGATCATATATACATCAGGCACTACAGGGAAGCCCAAGGGTACTGTTCATACTCATGCAGGATGTCTTGCGCAAATGTCCAAAGAGATAGGATACTATTTTGACCTGAAAGCAACAGATATCTTCTTCTGGTTTACCGATATAGGATGGATGATGGGACCCTGGGAGATCATCGGTGTTCAGCATTTTGGCGGGACCTATGTCATCTTTGAAGGTGTTCCGAACTATCCTGCGCCTGACAGACTCTGGCAGTTAATTGAGAGGCATAAGGTCAGCATCCTCGGCATATCACCGACAGCAATAAGACTCCTGATGTCTCTGGGGGATAGATGGATAGATGGCCATGACCTTGGTAGCCTGAGGATACTCGGATCTACTGGTGAGCCTTGGGACATTAAATCTTATATGTGGTATTTTGAAAAGGTGGGCGGTAAGAGATGCCCGATAATCAATATCTCTGGCGGCACGGAGATTGTAGGATGCCTCCTCTCGCCTCTCCCTATAACTGCACTTAAGCCCTGTACCCTCAGGGGGCCAGGGCTTGGCATGGATATCGATGTCTTTAATGACGAGGGAAAGCCTGTACGCGGCGGCATAGGTCACCTTGTGTGCAAAAAACCGGCACCATCTATGACTAGGGGTTTCCTCAAAGACCCCGAAAGATATATAGATACATATTTTTCCCGATGGCCCGGTGTCTGGTATCATGGCGACTGGGCAAAGGTGGATGAGGATGGATTCTGGTTCTTATACGGGAGATCGGATGATACAATAAAAATCGCCGGCAAGAGGGTCGGCCCTGCCGAGATAGAGTCATCTCTTATGGAACATCCTGCTGTTTCCGAGGCCGCGGCGATTGGCATTCCCCATGAGATTAAAGGGGAGGCGATCATCTGCTTTGTAGTAGTCAAAAGTGGCATAGAATCTACTGACCAGCTAAAGGAAGAGCTAAAGGCAAAGGTAGGAGCAAGCCTGGGGAAGAGTCTCAAGCCTGAGGATATTAAATTTGTCAGGGCCCTGCCTAAGACAAGGTCTGCCAAGATCGTAAGGGGGGCGATCAGGAAAAAATATCTAGGTCAGGAGGTCGGAGACCTGTCATCCGTTGAGAATCCTGATGCGATAGAGGAGATAGGGATGGCAATCTAAAGTTCGCCATAAGGTCTTTTCATGAGTACTTAGAAAATCATTTCTCGATTTGCCGATCTACACCCCTATTTTCTAATCGAGATAGGAAGCTTAGGATCAGATTCGGATAAAAACTCAGGAAACTCCAGTATTCCGATTAACAGACCGGAACGTATCTCGATAAGCGCGAGGAGCCAAGGCAGCGCACATTGGCCAGGCGTAAGGCCGAGAAGAACAGCCACAGGCTGGGCAGGATCCCAGTGCTCTGCTTCGTTCCGAAGTTGCTGTGGTCAATGGTTTGGAAACGTTCTCTACCTGCCCTGTGCCCCTGGCTGCCATTGTCAATAAAGAGGTGTATGCCGATGGCAGCCAGGATTACTGGGTGCTGCTTTCCACAGAACGTATTACCGACCCTGCCATGGGCCGCCTGAACTATGCCCTGCGCACCACCATAGAAGAGCGGCATCGTCAGCTGAAGTGCTTTTCCGACCTGGAGGCGTTTACTTCACGCT
>JACRHA010000007.1 GCA_016234185.1 Nitrospirota bacterium | reverse complement strand
TGAAACAAAATCTTGCCGAGGGCCTGCCCTATGAGACCAAAAAGTCGCCCCCCGTGCGGGGGCGGGGATTGAAACAAAATAACAGATCCCACGGCCAACATCCCGTCTAAGTCGCCCCCCGTGCGGGGGCGTGGATTGAAACTAATTTTAAAGCTGCTGTGAACCTTGCAAGTTCAAGTCGCCCCCCGTGCGGGGGCGTGGATTGAAACATACACAGGCATCCAAGATGTCCTGCGCCTGTGAGTCGCCCCCCGTGCGGGGGCGTGGATTGAAACTTGATACGGGCCACTGCTTCAAGGAATGTTAGGCGTCGCCCCCCCCGTGCGGGGGCGTGGATTGAAACTATATCCTCCCGCTACTGTCAAGCATCTATACGATTACTATGTGATGGCAGTCGATTCTGATGGTAACAGAGTTGATGAATATATCAGATCACACTAAAATTTAACAGGGAAATGAGACATTCCTAGCCCTCTCCCTTTACCCTCCTTATCTCCTCTGTGAGGAGGGGTATTATCTCGAACAGATCACCAACAAGGCCATAATTTGCAATCTTAAATATAGGCGCCTTCGGGTCTTTATTTATGGCTACAATGTACTTGGATGATGACATGCCTGCCTGATGCTGGATGGCGCCTGATATACCGCAGGCTATGTAAAGTGTCGGAGAGACTGTCTTCCCCGTCAAACCTACCTGGTATGAATGCGGCTTCCAGCCCGCATCAACCGCAGCCCTTGATGCCCCTACAGCAGCCCCAAGCGCCTGGGCAAGTTCCTCTATCACCTTAAAGTTTTCCGGGCCCTTAAGTCCCCTCCCCCCTGATACTATAATGCTTGCCTCTGTCAGCTCAACCGTGGAGCCGGAACCGGCAAGCACCTCCCTTACTACCGCCCTTATCGTGCCGTAATCAGGGTTAACAGGGACTTTTTCAATCTTCACATCAGGACTCTCCATGGGTTCTATAGCGGAGAAGACATTCGGTCTCAAGGTGACAACCTGATATTCCGGCCGCGAGAACGATAGCTCTGCCCATACTTTTCCGCCATACATGGGACGCGTCACGGAGATGAGGCCGGATTCATTCATATCCAGGGCAATGCAATCCGAGGCAAGGCCGGCCCTCAGTCTTGCCGCAAGTCCCGGGGCAAGGTCTTTACCCATCGCAGTGGCGCCCATTAGAATTGCAAGAGGCTTTATCCGGCCGGCAAGGTCTGATATCACATAACTATATCTTTCGGAGGAGTAGATGGAGAAGACCGTGTCATCGGCAAGGTATATCCGGTTTGCACCATACCCTGATACCACCTTTGCCATATCATCAAGGCTGCTCCCTACAATAAGGGCATATACATCGGCATTGATCTTTCCTGAAAGTCTCCTTGCAACCCCAAGTGCTTCAAACGAAACCTTCTTGATCTTCCCATTTCTCTGTTCGATAAAAACAAGTATACTGCTCATTAACGCCCCGCTCAATAACCCCCACCCTCCTCCCCCTTAGTTTAAGGGGGAGGATTAAGGAGGGAGTTATCAGTGATTATTGTTTGGAACAATGGCTGCCATCTGTTTTCTCCTCTCCTCCATCCGCTTTATAAGCCTCTCTTTCGAGACGCTGACCCCATGTTTTATAAAGCACTCCTTGAGTCTGTCATGTTCCTCAATAAGGGTCTCTGCCGTGGATGTATATCCAAACCTTATTATCTTGACCCTGTCCTTAATGCCAAGAAAGGATTGCATGAAGATCATGGTCTCAGTAGATTTAGGTGCAATCATGCAAAATGATACATCCGGGTACTGGTATTGATATCTTTTCATGGCAAGATAGAACCTGGATTCAGTGTTGATCTTCATCGCCTGATCCGCAATGGTTGCGAAACCTTTCTCCTTTATCCTCGCACACTTGCCGCCTATGGTCGGGATGCAGACCTTCTCCCGGTCATTGTTCAGGTGAACAACAGGATTTATCAAAATGGTAAGCCCAGCCCCTTTATCAATGGCAATATCAAAGAGGGGTATCCTTCCGACCCCGCCGTCTATATAATCCTTTCCTTTAACAGTAACAGGGCAGAAAAATATAGGGACGGCAGATGAGGCTATGATCGCCCTCGGTATCGGCACGTCTTTATTGCCATCATCTCCAAAGACCGTATATCTCCCTGTATCCAGGTCTGTGGCAGGTATATAAAGTTCCTTCTTTAATCCCATGAAGGTGTCGGAGAGGCCGTTTTCTTTTAAAAGCCTTGTAAGATATTTTTCAAATGGTTCAAGGGTATAAAAACCACTTGGCTGGCACTCCTGGAAAAGATCCAACAGGTCCATAAAGTAGACCTCCTCATTCGTCTTGAAGTAATATTTGATTACCGGAACGATGTTTTTTGCCAGTCTTCCCAGTGATCTGACGATCTCAACCCATGCCAGACCAAAGATATCCTTCCGTTCAAAGTAATAGGTAGACTCTTTCTGTCCCAGGTTTACAAGGAAGAGCTCTTCCGGGGATACATTGTTTGCAATAAGGGCTGCTGCTGTTGCCCCGGCACTGACACCTATATATATATCAAAGTCGCGTACACTGAACCCCTCCTCAAGAAAATCATCCAGGGCGGTCAATGAACCTATCTCGTATAACCAGCCTGTAATACCGCCGCCGGATAGGGCCAGCGCAATTTTTCCATCCTTTTTATTAACCAAAGAGTACCTCAACCAATGGCAAATTAACAAAGTTCAAATTACAAAGTTCAAAGTTTTGATATTTGGATTTTGACATTTGATTATAGCGCCTTAGCCTCTTCCCTTAAGAGCCTTACAAGCTCTCTCACCGCCTCCCTGGGCTCACCCTCTATGATCCTCCCTGATTCCCTTTTTGGCGGGAGGGACATACTTCTTATAGCAAGTCCCGGGCTTGCACCCGAACCTTTTAACTCTCCCATCCCTATCTCTTTCAGCGGTTTCTGCTTGGCCTTCATAATCCCCGGGAGTGAGGCATATCTGGGTTCATTCAACCCCTTCTGACATGTAAAGATTGCCGGAAGGGGGGTCTCAACCACCTCCAGGCCGCCTTCTATCTGACGGTGGGCCACGGCTATTTTCTTTGATATATCTATCTCAAGTTTGTTTATCACCGCAACGTGAGGGAGATTAAGGAACTCACCCACCTGGATACCAACCGAGGCGTTATCATCATCAACTGCCTGTTTTCCAAAGAATATGATATCACACGGGGTCCCCTTTAAAACCTCTGCCAGGGCCATCGCAGTAGACAGGGAATCGATACCGGGGAAGCCTTCGGTCTTTATATGTATGGCCTGATCCGCCCCCATGGCAAGACATGTCCTGAGCGCCTCAGCCGCCTTTGGAGGCCCGAGCGTAACTACCAATACCTCTCCGCCAAACCGTTCCCTTATCCTCAGGGCCTCCTCCACACCGAATTCATCGTAAGGATTTACCACGCAGCTCAGGTCGGACCTGTCAATATCCATACCATCCTTATCTATTCTTATCCTGGATTCCGTTGCGGGAACCTGTTTTATGCAAACAACGCTTATCATCTTATTCTTCGGCTATTAGGCCTCTATCCTTGAGTACCTTTGTAAAACATCGTACAACCTCTGGATCGAATTGGGTGCCTGAATATCTCTTTATCTCCTCAAACGCCTCCTTACAAGACATCGCCTTTCTATACGGCCTGGTTGTGGTCATAGCATCGAATGCATCGGCAACTGCAACTATCCTGGCGCCAAGGGGTATATCTTTTCCCTTCAGGCCCTTGGGATAACCCTTTCCGTCATATTGTTCCTGGTGAGACTCTATTATCAAAGAGCTGCTCTTTAAAGATTCAATTGATTCTATGATCTTGACGCCAACCGTAGGGTGGGATTTCATTATATCATACTCGGTCTTGTTGAGTTTCTCCGGTTTGAGAAGGATATTATCAGGTATACCTATCTTTCCAAGGTCATGAAGAAGTCCGGCGATCCTGATATCAGAGATCTCTTCGCTGCCTAAACCAAGCTCCCTGGCAATATCGACAGAATATTCCGATATATGGTGCATATGTCCCACAGTATAGGAATCCCTCGCCTCTACTGCCGCCGATAGAGCGATAATAGTGCTGAGGTATGAATCCTCAAGCCGCATGTAGAGCCTTGCATTCTCGATAGCGATTGCTGCCTGGCCGCACAGGACAGAGAGCATCTCCTGGTCTGAATGGGTAAATTGCTCCTCAGACCTGGTCTTGCTCAGGTTTAACACCCCTATAACCTTCTCCTTGATAATAAGGGGGACACAGAGGGCGGAAGAGATCCCCCCGTCCCTCATAGACTCAAGCAGATTGTGATCCAGCCCGGAACCATCACCTATTATGAGGGGGGAACCTTTTTCTGCCACCCATCCTGCAATTCCTTCTCCTATCTTTTCACGGGATGAAGCTATTAGTTCAGGCGGGAGGCCGCTCGATGCAGCTATCCTGAGTTCCCCCCTCTTCTCATCGATGAGCATCAATGACCCCCTGTCGGCCTTTGTCCCCCTTATTGCGGTATCGACTATTGTACTTAAGAGCTGGTCCAGGTCCATCTGCGACATAAGCATCTTTGCAGTCTCGAAGAGCGGCATAAGCGCCCGGAGCCTTGTATTCTCCTTCATCAGCCTGCTTTTTATGAAGGCATCATGGACAGATTCTTTGAACTCCTTTATGGTAAAGGGCTTCATTAAGAACCCCTGGACTCCAAGCCTCAGCGACTCGATAGCCGTCTCCACTGTGCCATGCCCTGTAATGACAACAATCGGGATCTCGGCATCTATCTCTCTTATGGATATGATAAACTGGAGGCCGCCCATACCGGGCATCATTATGTCTGTCAGGATGAGGTCAAAGGATTCATATCCAACCATCTTGAGCCCTTCTATGCCATTAGATGCAGATCTGACCTGATAGTCCTCAGCGGTCAATACTGCCGTACATAGCTGCCGGATCGATTCTTCATCGTCAATTATTAAGATCTTTTCCCTGGACATCGCTTTAGACCTCAGCCTGGTTTATAGGCAATCTTACAGTAAATTTAGTCCCCTCTCCCACAGAACTTTCCACATCGATCTTACCGCCATGCCTCTCGATTATCCCCAGGGATACCGACAACCCTAGCCCGGCGCCTGAAACCTTATCCTTTGTGGTAAAGAAAGGATTAAAGATCCTCGGAAGTATCTCGGCCTGTATACCCTTTCCATTGTCAGATATAGACACTGCCACATATCCTCCTGCAAGATAGCTCTTCACAGTCAGTATACCCCCATCGGGCATGACATCCATTGAATTGTTGATGATGTTAAGAAATACCTGCTCTATCTGGTTTACATCAACTACGACATCAGGCAACCCATCGCTATATTCTTCTGTAATCTCTGTATTTGATATCTTCGCTGGTCCCATGACAAGCGAAAGGACCACCTTTACTATGCCGTTAATATTAACCCTCTCCATTTTTGGCTCTGTTTGTTGGGCAAAATCGAGGAGCTTTTTTACTATATCCCGGGCCCTCAATCCTT
>JACRHA010000055.1 GCA_016234185.1 Nitrospirota bacterium | reverse complement strand
GGATGATAAGGCCCCAAGACCTCCCAGCGTCAAGATCTCTGTCAGCATCCGATCCTCCTTTATTCCCTGATCATCCCGGAAAAGCCGAGAAATGCCAGGGCAAGTATTCCTGTAGTTATCAGGGCAATGGGCACACCCTGAAAGGGCTTTGGGACCCTGGCCAGGGCAAGATTTTCTCTTATCCCTGCCATAATGAGCAGGGCAAGGGTAAACCCTACAGGAGCGCCCACGCTGTATACCAGCATCTCCATGAAATTATAACCCTTGTTCAAAATCAGTAAAACCACGCCAAGTACCACACAGTTTGTTGTAATGAGCGGCAGGTATATACCCAGGGCCTGATAAAGGAGAGGGCTTACCTTCTTCATTACAGTCTCCACAAGCTGTACTAGTGCGGCTATAACGAGGATATAGACTATAGTTCTTAGATAAATAATGGAGAATGGATATAATATCAGCCTATCTATACTCCATGATAATACACCTGCCAGGGCGATAACGAATGTAACGGCCATCCCCATGCCAAATGACGTCTCAAGCTTTTTTGTTATACCCAGAAATGGACATAGCCCGAGTATCTTTGCCAATACAAAGTTGTTTATTATCATAGTACTAAAGAATATAGCGAGGAGCTGTTGCATAAATATACCTCCTTATATTGAACAGTGCGGTTCTGCCGCCTTTTTCCTCGATTCATCAACCTTATTAAATGCCGCAAGGAGCAGGCCGAAGATAATAAATCCGCCTGCCGGGAGCGCCATCACGATAAACGGCGGAAAGGACTCGCCAAGGATCTTTATTCCGAGGAGAGATCCTGTTCCTAATATCTCCCTTATCGCCCCCAGGACGACAAGGGAGATGGTGTAGCCTATCCCCATCCCGATACCGTCTGCAACAGACCTGATTATGCTGTTCTTTGCCGCAAATGCCTCTGCCCTTGCAAATATGATGCAGTTAACCACTATCAACGGTATAAAGATGCCCAGTGCATCAGAAAGTTCAGGGGTGTATGCAGCCATTACAAGATCTACAATAGTGACAAAAGAGGCGATCACTATAATGTAGCATGGGATCCTGACCTTGTCCGGGATAACCGATCTTAGTGCAGATATCATTGCGTTTGAGGCTATGAGTACGAAAGATGCGGCAAGGCCCATCCCTATCCCGTTAATAACCGTATTTGATACAGCAAGAAAGGAGCAGATACCAAGGACAAGGCGAAATACAGGGTTCTCTCCCCAGATCCCCTTGACAAGATCATCTAAAGCCTCTTTCGGGATGACCGGCGCCCTGACAACCGGCTCCAGGATGGTTACATCCTGCGCTATCCTACCCTGATCTGCCATCCTTATGCTCCTTTTTATAGAGTTCAAGGCCGGATCGAACTGCATCTGCAACGGCCCTCGGAGATATGGTCGCCCCTGTAAACTGATCTATCTCCCCCCCGTCCTTCTTAACGGCGATCTTGGATCCCTCCAGGGATTTACCCTTAAATTCATCCTTCCACCATTTATCAGCTATCTTATCGCCAAGGCCTGGTGTCTCCCTATGGCCCAGGATCTCAATGCCGGTGATCTTCCTTTCAGGGCTGACCCCCATCATGATCTCTATGTCACCCTTGTAGCCGTCCGGGGCAATTACCTTAAATGCGACTCCAACAAGGTTTCCGCCGGATCTTGCATTGAAAAATGTTACCTTTTTATCCATTCCCCTGCTATCCTTTCCGAGTATCACTTCACTTATATCCTTATCTATCTCATTGTCGAATTCCGGCAAGACCCCCTTTAAAGACCTAATCATCTTAACCCTCTTCTGCTCTGCAATCGGCCCCTTCGTGGTATCGTATACCATGGCCAGTGTCGCTGCTGCCAGTGAAGATATAATAGTCAATGCTACAATAAGTTTAAATAGTTCCCGCTGCATCCTTCTTTGCCCCAAAGTGAGACGGTCTTACATACTTATCAATTAATGGTGTTAAGGCATTCATGAGGAGTATCGAGAATGATACCCCCTCAGGATAACCGCCCCACATCCTGATAATAATAGTCAGGAGCCCGCATCCGATGCCGAACATAAGCTGGCCCTTTGTTGTAATGGGTGATGTAACCATATCTGTAGCCATATAAAAGGCCCCCAGAATGAGACCGCCTGTCAGGATATGGAATGAAGGCGAGGCATATCTTGCCGGGTCTATAACCCAGAATATACCGCTAAAGATAAAGACCGCGGCTATCATAGAGACCGGTATATGCCAGGTGATATATCCTTTATATAAAAGGTATATTGCTCCAAGCAGCAATGCAGCAGCAGAGATCTCGCCGATACTGCCGCCTATGTTCCCTATGAAGGCATCCATAAGGTTCAGGTTGGCCGCATCTCCAAGCCCCTTTCCTGTCAGCCTTCCCATCTGGAGGGCGCCTAAGGGTGTAGCCCCTGATACGGCATCGACCCCGGAGAGTATTGGATGCGGCAGTTCCCATCTGGTCATCTCAACAGGGAAGGAGATGAGGAGAAATACCCTTGCCACTAGGGCTGGGTTAAATGGGTTAAACCCAAGTCCACCATATACCTGCTTGCCTATTGCAATAGCTACAACAGAGCCTGTGACTGAGATCCACCAGGGAGACCCCGGAGGAAGGTTTAATCCCAGGAGGAGTCCAGTGAGGACTGCCGACCCGTCGCTTATTATTGTTATATCCTTTCCCATTACCTTCAGGGCGAGCGCCTCAGAGATTAATGCTGTTGATGTGCAGAGCAGGACTACCTCAAGCGCCTTGTAGCCGAAAATGTAAATGCCGGCAAAAGTGGCAGGAATCAGTGCAAATACAACAGACCACATGATCTTTGATACTGAGACCTCGGATCTAATATGAGGCCACGGTGATACTATCAGCTCATTCTCTTCCATAGTCTCCCTGTAGGGGCAAGACCTGCGTGTCTGCCCTGATGATAATGGGCGCACACACAGGTGCGCCCCTACATTGTTTAGCCTGCCATGCTCCTTTTGGTGGACAGCTCTGACTTGAGATGCCTGATAAGCTGTACAAGCGGCCTTTTTGAGGGACAGACATATGCGCAACATCCGCACTCTATGCAATCAAATGGACGATATTGTACTGCATCATCAAACTGCTTTAATTCCGAATAGATCGATATCATATTTGGAATAAGGCCCATAGGACATACTTTAACACACATCCCGCACCTGATGCAGGCCCTGTCTTCCTCAAAGACTATAGAATCTTTTGGCAGGACTATGATGCCTGTTGTGCCCTTCACTACCGGCACATCCAGGGTATATTGTGCCATGCCCATCATGGGGCCTCCGATTATTACCTTTCCCGGAACACCGGAGAATCCACCGCACTCCTTTATCACCTCTGATATCCTGGTTCCTATCCTGACCTCAAGGTTCCTGGGTCTCTTAATCCCCTTGCCGGTTATGGTAATTACCCTTTCAATCAATGGCCGGCCGAATCTTGCTGCCCTGTAAACCATCATTGCAGTACCAACGTTTTGCACCAGCACCCCAAGGTCCATCGGGAGGCCGCCTGATGGCACCTCCCTGTTTAGGATCGCCTTTATAAGCTGTTTTTCGCCGCCCTGCGGGTATTTTGCCGGAAGTTTCTTTACCTGCACACCCGTTGCCGAACCGTTTGAGGCGGCTTTTTTCAGGTTCAAAATGGCGTCGGGTTTATTCTCCTCGACCCCTATGTATCCCTTATCCACACCAAGTATCTTCATCAAGATTCGGAGTCCCTCAACTACCTCATGAGGCCTTTCGGCCATTATCCGGTGATCTGCTGTCAGGTATGGTTCACACTCTGCGCCGTTTAAGATTATCGTATCTATCTTCTTCCCCTTTGGGGGATTTAACTTTACATAGGTAGGAAAAGCTGCCCCGCCCAGCCCGACAATACCGGCCTCAAGTATGATCTCCTTGAGCAGTCCGGGGTCAAGACGAAGATAATCTTTCCTCTCTGGTGGCCCATCTCCCCACTCATCCTTGCCGTCAGATTCTATAACAATGGATAATACGTCCCTGCCATTTGGATGGGGAAACGGCGCTATTGCAGTAACCCTCCCTGAGACCGATGCATGTACAGGGGATGATACGACACCGCTGGTTTCTCCAATCTTATCACCCTTTCTGACATGATCCCCCACCTTAACAACGGGGCTGCAGGGTGAACCGATATGCTGTGATAATGGTACTATGACCCTTTCAGGAAGGGGGGCCTTTTCTATCCGGAGCCCCTCTGTATCCCTTTTTTCATAAGGGGGATGGATCCCTCCAAGGAAATCGGTTACCTTCTTATCCGCATTATCCAGCCCTACCATAGTAGATACCTCCGGGCTTTGCCCGTGGGTATCTACCCAGCGAGCAAAGCGAGCGTTGAGGGGGAGGCTCCATCCGGCTTTGCCGGTGGAGGGGGCGACGCTAGCCCCTATGGTTGATCCCCCCTAAAATAAAAATCCCCTGCCTTATGCGGCAAGGGATATGGGAACCTAAATAAACACCTTTTTCATCTGGTGAACTATTACCCATATCCCGACTGTTACGGGAGCGAGACTGTGCCGGACTTTCACCGAACTCAATGTTAATAAAAATAGCAGATCTGCCAGGCGCTTGTCAACCTTATTTTGAACCTGTCAGGCCAGGACCATTCTATTTTGTAAGGATCCATACAATTATGTAGCATCTTCCTTTAGTAACCGCATAGAACGAATAGACCAATTGACAGTTAAATCAATTAAATCAATGGAAAAGACACAAGTCTAATCTTTTTCACGGATCAGGCACAAGAATTGCAAATTACTACCATCGACCTAATCAGGAGGAGTTTATGAAGGAGATAATAGCAATCATCAGGCCCAATAAGGGGAAGGAGACAAAGGAGAGGCTTTCTGAGAATGGTTTTAATTCCTATTCAACCATGCGCGTCTTTGGGAGGGGCAAGGAAAGGGGCCTAAGATATGCGAAGAAGGTGGATGGAAAAGAAGAGCTTGGGGGGATGAGGTTTCTTCCCAAGAGGCTCTTTTACATAATGGCAGAAGATGATGATACAAAGAAGATCGTAGAGATAATCATGAAGGCCAACAAGACAGGCCAGTATGGGGACGGGAAGATATTCGTGATAGACATAGATAGGGCGGTCAGGATAAGGACAGGCGAAGAGGGTCGGGAGGCATTATTATGAAGATGATAAAGGCCATTATAAGGCCGGAAAAAGAATATGAGGTAATAAGTGCTCTTGAAAATGAGGGGTTCTATTCCCTTACTAAGGTAGACATCCTGGGAAGGGGAAAGCAGAAGGGGATACAGGTCGGGGAGATTGTTTATGACGAACTGGCCAAGCTGATGCTCATGGTGGTAGTGGATGATGATTTAGCAGAGAAGGCGATTGCAACGATAAAAAAATCCGCATATACAGGCAACTATGGAGACGGGAAGATCTTTGTAATCCCCGTAGCTGAGGCATATACCATAAGGACCGGCAACCCTGGGTT
>JACRHA010000052.1 GCA_016234185.1 Nitrospirota bacterium | reverse complement strand
GAGTCCGGAGCGGGAGAAGAGGGGGAAGGAAGTCAGGAGACTTCGGCGAGCTCAGTCGAGCCGTCAGAAGTCAGATTTTTAGTGGAACATCTTGATTGGCTGCAGGAGCTGAACCGACTCGTATATTCATTCACAGAAGAAAGTCGGGGGTCTTTCGCCGGTAAGTTTTATCGAACTGTGGCAGATGTTACAGTCGCCTTTGTGGCCCATGAAAGGGAATCGTATCTTAGGAGGGAGATGTGAAGGAGGAGATTACGATGGGGGATCTCGAAGAGGAGATTGTAAATGAACCACCGGCCAGTATTGGAAGAAGGGGTTTTCTGATCAGGCTAAATAGGGTCCTGGGGTTCTTGCTGGCAGCACCCCTTATCTATCCCATAGTACGCTATCTGACCCACGGCGGGTATCCGGGTTTTGATAATGCATGGATCAGCCTTGGTCAGGTGGATCAGTTTAAGGAGTATGATAAGCCGGAACTGATAAAATTTGTCAGGGTGAAGGAGGATGCCTATACCATACAGCAGCTTCCTAAATCTCACTGGGTTGTCCGGTTCTCAAAAGAGAGATTAACGGAGATCTATAAGAATGGGGCTGTGGAGTTTCGAGACGACAAGGGAAAGGTTTTCTGGAAAAACAGTCCTGACGTGGATTTAGTAGTCTTCTCTGGCAAGTGCACCCATCTTGGTTGTTCCTACCGATGGAAGGAAGGGAAAGGGCTCTTCTTCTGCCCCTGTCATCTAGGTATTTACAAGATTACCGGAGAAGTGGTTGATGGGCCGCCTCCAAGGAGGTTGGATCAGCTACCGGTAAGGATTAAGGACGGCCGCCTCGAGGTTGTTGATGCCGAATATAAGGCAGGGAAAAAGGTTCAGGTTCGCCTGGTATAGCCTGCCTGACAGCAGGCAGGGAGGATGGGATGAGAGAAATGGTTTATAATTGGTTTGATCGCAGGTTAGGGCTTGCCTCATTATCCAAGACATTGCTTGATGAGCCGATCCCTGGCGGGCCCAGCTTCGTATATGTCTTCGGTTCTGCAATGCTCTTTTTATTTACCCTCCAGGTAGTAACAGGATTCTCTCTGATGTTTTTCTATTCTCCAGGGGTGGATCATGCCTGGGAGAGCACGAGATATATCCTTGAAGAGGTTAACTATGGCTGGCTAATCCTGAGCCTCCATGCCTGGGGTGGATCAGCAATGGTCATGGTTGTATTTTTCCATATCCTGCAGGTCTTTATCTGGGGGGCATATAAAACACCCAGGGAGCTTGTCTGGGTGATGGGTATATTCCTCCTTATTCTCCTGAATTTCATGGTTTTTACCGGTTACTTATTGCCCTGGGATCAGAGGTCCTATTTTGCCATGGGGATTGCACTTGAGCTCCTCGACAAGGTACCGATAATAGGTGACGGATTGGCCCGCTTTCTGAAAGGAGGCGCTACCAGGGGGGTCCTCTCCCTGAGCCGGTTCTTTACTGTCCATGCAATGCTGCTGCCGGCCGTACTTGCTATTGGTGCAGGGATACATCTCTTTCTGATGAGAAGGGTTGGCCCTGCAGGATCGATTAAAGCTGCCGGTAAGGTATCTGAGGAGGAGAACGAAACCTTCTTCTATCCCGGTCAGGTGACGAAAGATATGATCTTTGCAGGTATCCTGCTTGTGATCCTGATCATAGGGGCAAGTCTCTACCCGGCCGAGGTTGTTGAAAAGGCATCCGCTGAGGCGTCAGATTATAATCCAAGACCCGAATGGTATTTCATCTGGATATTCCAGATCTTGAGACTTCCATTCTTTACGGGAGAGATTGGCGAATTCATCGGCGGGATTGTTGTGCCTGCCCTATTACTGGGATTCCTCATTTTGGTACCCTTTATCGACCGGAACCCTGAACGACACCCCAGAAGGAGGATGGTAGCTATGAGCATCATGGCCCTATTTGTGATTGGTTTTATCACCCTTACTGTTATGGGTCTTTTGGGGGTAGGGGAATGAGGTACGAATATCTATACCAGGAAGCGGTTTTCTGGGTCAAGGCTATATATCATAGGATGGCTGCCGGGGTTCTTGCCCTGGGAGGGGTCGCCCTTGTGATCATGTGGTGGATGTTCCTTCCCCCCCATCTCCCTGATATACCCCAGGAGGGAAAGGCGGAAAGGGCGAGACAGCTTGAACTCGCTGTGGCAGGACTGAGTAAACAGACCGGGGAAGAAGAGACCGCAGATGCAATACCAGAACAGGCTTCAAATGGAATAGCAAAAATGGATTCCACAGCTTCTCCTGCGCAGGCAAAAAAGGGTGCACCACCTCCGGCAGAGCAGGTTCAGATAGATCCGATGGTTAAGGCGGGGATGAAGGTATACAAGGAATTCGAGTGTTACAACTGCCACAAGATTGCCGGCAAGGGATGGAAGAAGCGTAAAGGACCAGAGCTTGACAACATAGGCAATCTCGTCTCTGCTGAGCTGCTCAAGAAGAAACTTCTGGACCCCTGGGTATTCTCCACAGAGGGATTTGATAAGGAGTACCAGAAACCTGTGATGCCGAATAACTATACCAAGTTGATGTCTGATAAAGAAATGGATGCAGTAGTGGCCTATATGATGACCCTCAAAAACCCCGGCGCCAAGACCCCCAAGCCGATCTTTGATCCAAAGAGGCCTGATTTATAGGCGATAACATCATCTCCTCCGATGCTGTCATCTTGCCAGGGGGGCGAGAAGCCCCCCTTATCTTACATGCAGTGAACAAAGTACAAGGGATTTACAAATATAACATCATAGTATAAGATGTGTTTAGTTATCAAGGAGAAATTTCCCGTGCCGAATGAACTACCATCTGTCACAAGGGATAAAAAGGGATGAGCCACAGAGGATTGACAAATACATATAATATGCATATTATAATATGAAGGTTGTCTGGGATACAAAAAAGGCGGCGGCCAATATTCGAAAACATGGCGGAGTAGAATTTTCTCATGCGGCAACTGTGCTTGACGATCCCATGGCGGTAACTATTGAGGATCAGCGGCATGGAGAAGAGCGATTTGTAACAGTAGGAACAGACCTTTTGGGCAGAGTGCTTGTGGTTGTATATGCTTATGCCGGAGATGAAGAGATCAGACTGATTTCAGCCAGAAAGGCAAGCCCGAAGGAAAGGAGGTTTTATGAAGAAAAGTAAAGATATGCTTGGTGAATATGATTTCAGCAGAGGCAAAAGGGGCGCGGTAATCCCCCAGCAAGGTAAGACTAGGATCACCATATGTATTGATACGGATATTCTGGAGTGGTTCCGAGACGAAGCCGAGCGTGAAGGACAAGGCTATCAAACTGCCATGAACCAGGCGTTACGCAACTATATCAAGCAGGACAAGCGGCCAATTCAGGACATCGTCAGGAAGGCAGTGCGGCAGGAACTATTAAAATCCAGAAAGGCAGGTTGACGCCTTGCAATGGCAGAATTATAAAACAGATACAGTTATAGTTAACGGTAAAAGAAAGTTGTCATTTCGAAGGAGCGGAGCGACTGAGAAATCTTAAGATTCCTCACTTCGTTCGGATTGACAGGTATTCAATGCTCCCCTAAACCTCTTTGCGAAAGAGGGGAAATAGAAAAGCCCCCTTTGAAAAAGGGGGAAACAGGGGGATTTTAATTATCCCTTGTGAGTCAGGGGCTCATGATAGTTTCACAAACCCATGACCATCAAAAAATACCTTCAACAATTCAGCAAAGGGCAGTTGATTGAACAAATCAATGAACTGCATAAGAAATATAAAGATGTAAAAAGTTATTATTCATTTTTTCTGAATCAGGATGAGGAAAAAACCCTAAAGAAATACAAGGCAATTATTTACGAATCATTTTATCCAAAAAGAGGCAATAAACTAAGCCTCTCACAGGCGAGAAAGGCATTAAGCGATTTTAAAAAATTGTCCCCTTCGCCGCATTATATTGCGGATGCAATGTTATATTTTGTTGAGTGCGGTGTAATATTTACCAATGATTTTGGCGATATAGACGAACCATTTTACAACAGCATGGAGGGTATGTTTAAAGATGCCTGTATTTTTATTCAAAAGAACGGGCTTGAAAAACTTTTTAAAGAGCGGTGCAAAAAAATAATGGAAGATACCAGTGGCGTTGGCTGGGGCTTTCATGATTACCTTACAGATACTTATTGTCAATTTTTTGAGGATACTGAATGAAACTTCACTTCGACAGCATCAGGAATATCAGATAGAGGCCATAAGAGCCGTTACTGATCTGTTTGAAGGACAGTCTTTGAGCGAAACTGGGATTTTGCATGGGAATTGATCATGGAGCATTTGGGGAAAGCCTTCCAGGTGTCGTCAAGTGTGACAGAAAAGAGACTTGATAAGGATGGAATCAAAGAAAATTACAGTATACAATAGCGCTGTATTTGACTTTGGCCTTTGCGATTCTTTTATCCCTCCTGCCCAAAAACTTGACAAAATAAAAGGGGAGTAGTAGAAGTTATATACCATAGTAGTAATTAATGCGAGCCTAGGGTTTTTATATGGTTTACACCCACGTGTTAAGCCGCGGAGGTAATGTGGTGCTCAGTCCGGCAGATAGACTTTGAGAATCGATACATACTGCAAAAATTGCAGTTTAAGATTGAACCATTAAAGTGAGGTGCAGTATGGTAAGAGTTATAGCATCAGAACCGATAGAAAATTATAAGCTTAGAATCCTATTGTCAAATGGTAAAAAGGGTATATTTGACGTTTCGCCATACCTTGACAAGGGTATTTTTCATGAGTTAAAGGAACAGCAATATTTTAGGTGTGTCAGGGTTGCATATGGTGGCGTAATTTGGCCGCATGAGCAAGACTTCAGCGCGGAAACTATTGAATACGAACTACAAGAAGAAAATGAGTATCAAACCACTTCAGCGGACGGCGTGAAAACCTCGTAAGGCAATTCATGAATTGCCTGGTTTTGAAAATCGGCTTATACTGCAAAAATTGCAGTATTTATCACATTATTTTGGCCGTATAATAATACATGCTAGGCCCCATAGCATACTGGATTATGAGGAAAACAAGTGAAAATATTTTGGTCCTGGCAGAGTGACACGCCCGGTAACATCGGCCGTCATTTTGTCCGGGAGACGCTCGAGATTGCATTAAAGGAACTAAACGAGGAACCTACGGAGGTACCTACGATAGAAGAATCGGAACGGCTTGAACTCGAGCACGACCGAAAGGGGATTCCCGGCTCGCCGGATCTCGTATCCACGATCCTGAAAAAGATCGAGGACAGCGCGGTCTTCATCGCGGATGTAACGCCAGTCGGTAAGGGTGTCAATGAAAGAGCGCTCCTAAATCCAAACGTTGCCATTGAGCTAGGTTACGCCCTCGCCAAAGTGGGGGACGAAGGACTGCTGATGGTTTTAAACAGTAGCTTTGGCGACCGTGAGAGCCTTCCCTTCGACCTTCGCCATAAAGCCGGGCCAATCATGTTCAATTTGGGGGCGAACGCAAGCAAGGAGGAGCGGAAACGTGTCCAGCTTGAGCTGACTCAGACCTTAAAGGCCGCCATTAGGGACTGTCTCCGGCAGGCAGAAAACCGCCCATCTGCCACGCATGAAGAGATCCCGTTCCGCTCCAACGTCGCGCAGTATTTTGATGATGGCGAAGTACTTGACGAGCGCGAAGGTACAAACGGGAGCATTCAGTTATCCTGCAAGCCTGGCCCATTATTATATTTACGCATCATCCCCATGCGCGTCATGCAACGGCTCCGCGAGTCCGACATCAAAGACCTCGTCTATGGTATCAACCTGCAACCTCTAGCTGCACATGTCGGAGGTGGCGCTTGTTGGGGTAGGAACCGTTATGGGGGGATAACTTACTCGTTCACCCATGAAGCCGATGTGGGGCATATCCTCACATCATCTCAGGTCTTCCATAATCGAGAAATTTGGGGCCTCGACGCGACCCTCTTCGACAAGAGCAACCGGTGCATCCGTAGCATGGAATTTGAGAAAAAGTTGGATGCCGGGTTTAGACATTACCTCAAGGTTGCCAGGGAAAGGCTCGATCTCGGGAGCCCATTGGTGGTCGAAGCGGGTGCCGTAAGAGTGGAGGGGTTTAGAATGGCGATGGGCATTGACTATGTTCCCTCGTTATGGGCCCCCGTCCACAAAAAAGAAATCATATCTCGCCAGAAACTTGGGTCGTTCGAGGACAGCGAGATCAACCGTGTACTCCTTGCCATATTCGAAGACTTTTTTGACGCAGCAGGAGAGCGCAGACCCGGATACTTCAGGGGCTTTCCGCCGATCGACAATAGTGGGAGCGCGGGTACCTAACCAGCCGAGGGAAACCGACCACCAAAAGGCACGGCTGCGGCCAATCGTTAGTACAAGGAGATTTCATGAGAATCGGCAAAAAAGGGGTATTACAATATAATGAGGAAAAATAGAACCGTTGTTCATGTGTCCTGTTTTTTTGACAGGACATATGAAAGTAAAAAGAAAGTTCGAATCACTGAGAAAATTGCTCCGATTTGGAGTGAGACATTGAATGAGTTAATTAGTGTTTATGGAAGTGCAATGTAGAGCACGAGGAGCGATCGAGTCCGCCCAGAAAACCAGAGAACTGAAAGTCAAAATTTCCTGACCGTCGGCGGCTAATTGAAATAAGACACTTGTGTTTTAGGAGAATAAGGTAAGGAAAATGCCACGTCTTGATTGGATAGGTCGCAAGGCAGTCGAGAATCATCATCGGCAGGTACCGTTTTATTTACTGAAGGAAGTCCCGGAGTTGTCGGTAGGCGATCCGGGAAGCGGAAATCTGCTTGTGAAAGGTGATAACCTTACTTGCCCTTAAAGCACTCCTCTCTAACTATGCGGGGCAGGTCAAATGCATTTACATCGATCCGCCATATAACACGGAGAATGAGTCAATTGGTGTCCACTATTGACAGCAGGGGCCGAGGGTGAGGAGCTTGATTGTGCCGTATTTCTTGCGACAGAACTTGAGGGCGTTAAATACTGGGTACGCAACGTCGAGCGCAAGCCAACGTCATTTTCTTTGCAGACCAGTACCGATCGGTTCTATCCCGACTTTATCTGCAAGATGGAAGACGGCCGTATCCTCGTGGTGGAGTATAAAAACAGCAGAGACTTGGATTTGCCAGACAACAATGAAAAGCGAAGACTTGGTGCTTTATGGGAATTGCGGAGCGGTGGAAAAGGTCTCTTTGTAATGCCGCGTGGAAGGGACTTTGAAGAGATACGGAAGAAGGTGAGAAAAAGTTAACGTCGGTGGACTCATTATGATTAATCGAGGCAGAAACCCACTCCACCAGATGGGCTAACTTGATACCTCTACGAAGTTCTGTGAGGTGGACCTATAATGGGGAAAAAGGCGGTAGAATGGTCTTCCGAGATTTAGAAGAATATGTTATGTCCTTCCCTCTGGAAGAGATTGCGATTGTGGAGGGGAAATGCAAATGACAATAACTTCTGATCATCCTCATCTTATAATCATTGCCGGTCCGAATGGAGCCGGGAAATCAACAACTGCACCATCATTGTTAAAGGGTACGCTTGAAGTAGATGAATTTGTTAATGCTGATTTGATATCTCAAGGACTTTCTGCTTTCAAGCCCGAAATGACAGCATTTCAATCCGGACGCATTATGCTGGAGAGATTGCATTATCTGGCAAAGAAAAGAGTTGATTTTGCTTTTGAGACCACATTGGCAAGCAGGACATTTGCACCTTGGATTGAAGAACTTAAAACAACAGGGTATGATTTTCACTTGATTTTTCTCTACCTTCCAAATGAGGAATTTGCCGTTGCACGTGTTGCAGGCAGGGTAGGCATGGGCGGGCATAATGTTCCAAAAGAGACCATCAGACGACGTTATACAGCAGGTCTCCAAAATTTTTTCAACCTTTATCAGCCCTTGGCAGATGTATGGCGATTTTATGATAATTCTTCTGCCTCAGTCCCGAAGTTATTAGCTTCAGGACATGGTAATAAGTGTGATATTGCAGAAGATGTTGAAATATGGGGTAGCATTATGAGAAAATTCAAACATGAATGAAAAGCCCAAAAAAACGATAGATGAGATTTTTGAAGAAGGGACCTTGATTGACGAAGCCTTAAAGAAGGGTGTTCAAGAGGCTTTGCTCCGGCATAAACAGCTTGGCAATCCTGTTGTTACCTGGCGTAACGGGAAAATAGTCTGGCTTAAGCCGGAAGACATTTTTGTATCAGGTCCTTGATGCCAGGGAAAAGTATTCTGTTCTGTGAAGTCTTATCTAAGCCCCTATCAAATCGTATAACCACTGCATCAACCTAAAGCGGGTTATACGTGGTATGATTTTGGCAAACACATATAAAAGGGTCAGATCTGAGATATAAGTTCTGAATCAACAATCGCATTCCCTTGCAATCCTATCCCATTTATGCTAGAAAAACAGTTTCTTATGGATCTGCCATGAAGGGGTCTTTCCCTAATGTCTTATAAAGATGCGATATCATATCTCTATGATCTGCAGTGGCATGGGATAAAGCTGGAACTCTCTAACATTACCAGGGTGATGGGGTTACTTGGCAACCCGCAGTCTGATTTCAAGACAATCCATGTCGGCGGGACTAATGGGAAGGGTTCAACTGCCTCAATAATTGCCTCAATACTCAGCTCGTCCGGCTACAGGGTGGGGCTTTATACCTCGCCGCATCTGATAGATTTCAGAGAGAGAATAAAGGTAGATGGCGTTGATATCGGCGAGAAGGATGTAGATGAACTGACTAGGAAGATAAGGGGGTTAGCGGAAAAGGCTGAATTAAAGCCGACCTTCTTTGAATTCACCACTGCAATGGCCTTCTGTTATTTTTCGCGGATGAAAGTGGATCTGGCTGTTATTGAGGTCGGGATGGGCGGGAGATTGGATGCAACAAATGTGATAGACCCTGTCGTCTCCGTGATTACGAATGTTGATCTGGATCATCAGGAATATCTCGGGCCCGCTATAAAAGATATTGCATTTGAGAAGGCCGGGATAATAAAAAAAGGTGTCCCCCTTGTAAGCGCCGCTGACAACAAAGAAGCGCTCTCTGTTATATCAGACAGATGCAGAGAGGCTGGAGCAATGTTGTATCTGTATGGGAGGGAGTTTTACTCAAGCGGGGATTACCCGGATAATTTTACATACTATGGGATCAGGCGGAGACATCCGTCTCTTGCATCACCACTCCTTGGAAGCCATCAGATGATAAACTCTTCCTGTGCCCTGGCCGTGATAGAGCTTCTGGCAGAAAAAGGGATGGATATTACCGATGATAACATCAGAGAGGGGTTGAGGTCTGCGAGATGGGACGGGAGGCTTGAGGTGATTCAGAATGAGCCGTTATTTATCCTTGACGGGGCACATAACAGATCTGGCGCGGCTGCATTGGCGCGATACCTAATGTCTATTAAAAACGGGAAGCGCAGGTTAATCCTTATCGTCGGGGTCATGAAGGATAAGGATATAGGCTCTATCCTGGACCAGCTTATCCCTGTAAGCAATGAGGTTATTATTACAAAGGCGGATTACCATCGCTCAGCCGGAGCAGAACTGGTAAAGAGTTTTATTAAATCAGGATCTATACCCATCAGGATGGAAGAGAGGATCAAGGATGCAATAGCCCTGGCCAGATCTATTGCAGGCCCTGATGACATAATCTGTGTAACAGGATCACTCTTTGTGGTTGGAGAGGCAAAGGCTTGCCTTTCCAATATTGGCCCCCCATCGGGAATTAAGGGATAAGATGAGATTATGCCTTGGAAGCTTACTTGTCTTATTTCTTCTCGTCTTATCGCAGACCATCTTATTCGCCCAACCTGTTGTCCCCAAGTTACCTGAAGGGAAAGGGCCGATCAACATCTCTTCTGACAGGCTTGAATATTTGCGTAAAGAGGACCTCTATGCGTTTGACGGCCATGTCGTGATTACTCAGGATAAATTTCAACTTAAGGCAGATCATGCCGAGTTCGATACCAAGACAGGAGGTGTTCATGCAGATGGAAACGTTGAGGTCTTAGACGGAGAGAACCAATTGACCGGTGAAGAACTGGATTTTGATATAAATACCAAAAATGGAGTTGTTTATACCGGAACCATTTTAATTAAGAAGGAGGATTACCATATTGACGGAGAGGTTATGGAGAAGCTTGGTGAGACCAGGTATCATCTCCATAACGGTTTCTTTACAGCATGCGAATTAAAACAGGGCATTTCCCCGGACTGGCATTTTAAGGCCAGAGATATGGATATTGATACCAATGCAGATCTGATTGTGAAAAGGGCCGTATTTTATGTAAAAGACATGCCTATAATGTATATACCCTATATAAGCTACCCGGCAAAGAAAAAATCCGGCCTCCTCACCCCGAGCATAGGCTATAGCACAACGGAGGGATTGAAGATAAAAGAGGGATTATACTGGGTTTTTGCCGATAACCATGATGCAACCGTATCTCTTGATTACCGCAGCGATAAAGGGAAGGGGTTGGATCTGGAATACAGATACCTCCTCAGCAGGAATACGGATGGGAAACTTGATGTCAATTACTTCAGGGATCTGGACACAGAATCTGACAGGACAGACCTGAAATTCAGGCACCGGCAGCTTTTTACAGAAGACCTGCAAGTAAGGGTAGATGCGAGGTATGTAAGCGACAGTTCCATCTTCAGGGACTTGAGTGATATTACCGAGGAGAGGATACAGAGGAGCATTGAATCGAATGCCATTGCTGCAAACAGGTTCGATGACAGTTTCCTGTATCTCCTCGGGAGGTATACAAAGGCCCTTGATGAAGGGGGCAGCCTTGTTCCCCAGAAGGTCCCGGAGGTAGGATATTCGATAATTGAAAAGAGGACCCCTCTTATACCGGTCTTCTATAGTGTTGATATGACAGGCGCAAATCTGTTCGAGCAGGAAGGGATAGATGCCCAGAGATATGATATAAATGCACGCTTAGGGATGGGGGTAGATCTGTCAGGCCTCCTTGTCTTAACGCCGGCTGTTGATCTGAGGGAGACTCTTTATAGCAGGGGGGAGACGTCAAAGGATGCGATAGGGAGGGAGATATACAGGGCTTCACTTGAGGCCAATACGAATGTCTTTAAGGACATAAATCTCTCAGATAACCTGCATATAAGGCATATTGTAGAGCCTGCAGCCATATACGAATATATCCCTGATCTGGATCAGAGCGATATACACATCTTTGATGACCTTGACAGGATCCCTTCCAAGGATCTGATCACATATTCATTAATCAACAGATTTATAGCAAGGTATCCTTCCGGAGAAGGCGGGGCGATCAGGAGACTTGAATTTCTATATATGAAGTTGACGCAGAGTTACAACAGGGACGATCAGTCTCCTCTTTCAGACCTGAGGCTTGAGGCTACTATAAAGTCTCCTGCTTACTTATCATTAGATGTGGATTCCTTCTATAACCTCTATGATGGAAGGCTCACTTCCTTTAACAGTAATCTTGGGGTATTGTTAGGAAAATATTTAAATTTATCTATTGGTCAGAGATATACAAAAGAGGGAGAGATACCAAAAAAAGGAGATATCTTTAATCCCTTTTCCCTGGGAGAAAAGATTGATATGCCTGAAATCAGGTTCCTGACATGGAGCGCCTCGATTAACCCAATTGCAGGGCTTACAATTTCGAATAATGCATACTACGATCTCATTACTGACGGCTTTGCCCAAATAACTTACGGTCTATCTTACAACCCAGGCTGCTGGTGGCTCTCTATAACATATATTGATCTTCCTGAGAAGAATCAGATCGTCTTCCTTGTCGGGCTTAAAGGTTTAGGGATGCTCAAATAATGTATTCCTGGGTGATATGTTTAGATGAAGACTTTAACTCCTTCCTTACACTGTTAAACAATCCTATGTAATCCTCTGACCTGAAATCAGGAAAAGTATACGGGAGCGGATTATAGGAATCATCCCTGTAGATAAGGGTGACTTCTGCATATATTCCATCCTTAAGATATATCCTGTGGGAGAAGTCCTTAGTGGTTGCAAGTACAACCTTTGCCATGTTCATGTAGCCTGGATCAATGTTAATCAGCCTTTTTTTCTTCCCATCTTCTTTTCTCATTAAGAGCCCCTCTATCCTGTTCGTCTCTACCTTTATATCCGAAATTTGCTCAGGCATTATCGGCTTGGCAAAGAAGAGGAACCTCCTCTTAAGATCTCTTCCGATCTCTTCTTCATAGTAGTCTGAATGATTCCAGGGATAGATAGGGCTCTGATAGGAGATATCGCCAAAAGTCTTTTCCATTTCTCTTTGCGCACGACCGAAAATCTCCTCTGCCGCTGTTATCATACCTGTAAACAGGAATACAGGGTCAGGCATCCTGATCGATCCCATACCCTCTTCCCTTGCATACCTTTACACATATCCCGCATATATAATGCTGGCTATTATAGTTCTTCTGAAACCATTTCAGCTTATTCATGCAGGAGGTCATGTCATAATCCTTATAGGACTCCTTTATGGCAGTTGCCGGGCATACCGGAAGGCATTTATAGCAATCCCCGCAATCGGCTTCTATGGGCTTGTCGGCCGTAATCGGCATATCTGTCAGGATACTCCCGTACCTTACTGCAGCGCCATACCTTGGATTGATGATAAGGTTGTTCCTCCCTATCCATCCAAGCCCTGCCCGTGTTGCAATCATCTTGTGGGACAGGTGGGCAGTCTGCTTTTCCCAGTCGATTATCTGAGATGCCGGGATCGGAAGGGAGTCATATCCCTCTGTTTCAATTGTACTTGTAAGTTTTAAGGCTATCTGATCTATAAGTATGTTCAAAGACTTGTAATGGTGCATATATAGTCTGGTGGGATGGTCATCTATCTCTTGGAGTATCCTGGCAGACACCTTTACGCCGAAGGATATCCCTATATTCAACCCCAGGCAAGTCTTCTCAGGGATGTTGTCAAAACTGCTCTTTAAGTCGCTGATCTCGCCAGCCCCAAAGAGTATGGCGCCTGAATCCCTGGCCACCCTCTCAAGCCTCATGTATGCCGCTTTATCTTTTGTCATCCTTTAAGATAGCGCCTCGACGATTACCATTCCAAACTCCTCTGCTGCCTCAGGGCCATTTGCTGTCACGATGTTGCCATCCCTTACGACAGCTAAATCATTATACACAGCACCCTTTCCCTTTATCTTGTCTATCTCAGATTCGTAGACAGTAGCCTTTTTGCCGTAAAGGAGACCTGCATTGGCCAGGATTACAGGGGCAATGCAGATTGCCCCAAGAACCTTCTTTCTTTGCACTGCCTCTACGGCGATGGAGTGCACCTTCTGGTTATTCCAGTATTCTTCCGCACCACCACCACCTACGAATAGCAGGGCATCATAATCCTTGACCTTCAGGTCATTCAGGGTCAGATCTGGTTTTACCTTAGCCCCGAGCATACCTATGGCGATATCAGTCTTGGATGAAACTGTAGTAACAGCTACACCCTCTTTCTCCAGTATCTCCTTCGGTCTCAAATACTCTTCATCCCTGAATCTCTGATGGGCAATGACCATGGCCACCTTCTTTCCCTCAAGCTTTTTTTTCATAAACAACACCTCCTAGTCTTTTTAATATATATTCTAAAGCCAACAGATGCATATTGGCCCTCTCCTCCATCCTGATATTTACCGGTGTCTCGCATGTTATGCAATGTCTTGTCCCGCGGTTGAATTGATATAATGCCTGCGGCCATCTCCTCCTCTTCTGTATCATCTCTTTGATCTCACTCTCGCTCCCCTTCAGGGATATAACTCCACCATCAGCCCTCATCCCTTCTATCTCCTCATTTAAATTTACAGGATACCTCTCTGAGATGATATTGATGATATCCTTTCCGAAGGAGGCCTCAGTGTCCTTCTTTAATTCATAAAGATAGAATCCGGGGCTGTCTACATCCTCATGAAGCTCCAAAGAGAGATCAAAGGATCTCCCTGCAAGCCCCCTCTTTATTAAAAGAACCTCCGCATCAGGCCTTTTTCTCCTGAACTCCCTGTTTAGATCATTGCCATTTCCGTTACTCCTCTGTCCAGCCTCATATCCATAAGGGTTGTTACAAGGGAATAAGGTAATGTTTACAGATCTAAGGATAGGAGATCCCTGACTAATATCTTTTAGAAAACGGATAACAGCCTCAACACCTGCAGGCTCATCACCATGTATCCCTGCTGAGATGCACACATGCTTCTTTCTCTCTGATCTATATTTGTTGTCGGTTATATCAATCATGTATAATTCATATCCATTTGGCCCATAACTTGTCTGGCCGATCTCGCTTAAGGAGATGACTTCTGATCCGGATGCGATTTCCATTAAAATCTTTTCGACCCTGAAATATGATCTTACCATATCGTAAAAATCCGTACCTTGATTATGGTGCCCAAGAGAGACCTTAAAAATATATCACCTAATAGAGATTATGACAACACCGCCGCATTTTGTATTGACACCTCCTTGTCTCTTTGTTACGATAATTCAGCCAGATGCCGAAGTGGTGGAACTGGTAGACACGCTAGGTTCAGGGTCTAGTGGGGGTGACCCCATGGGGGTTCAAGTCCCCCCTTCGGCACCAGGAGACATTGTTCTTGACATCTTATGGGTATCTGGTATCTTAATTATGGATTAGAATGACAGACTATAAAGGGAGAAATAAGATGAAGCATAATAAAATCCGGGATATCGTCATGCTGGTTCTTCTTGTGCTGATCACTCCTGTTCTATTTGCTGCAACTGATGCCAGAAAGGATAAAAAGCCATCCTCAGACGATGCATATGTCATAAAAAATGGGGATACCCTTTGGGATATCTCTGCAGCATACCTGAAAAATCCTTTCCTGTGGCCCGAGATCTGGAAGGAGAATAAATATGTTGTGAATCCGGATCTTATATATCCTGGCAATAGATTGAATATCCCAGGTATGTTAAAGACAGAAGATACAACCATGAGAGAAGAGGTAAAGGGAATACCATCTTCCCTTATTTCTCCAGGCAATAAAGTGGAAGAGCCGGTTGTGACTGAGGATAAAGTGGAGGAGAGGATGCCCCTGGAATCTAAAGGCCCCGAGATGAACATGGAAGAGGAGAGGGTATTGCCTGACAGGGTCACTGAACCTAAAACTGAACCCAACGTAGGTGATTTAGAGGCTATTAAAAAAGAACTTAGGTTGCAAGTGCCCCCCGAAATGTTTAAAAAGAGGGATGAACTAATATTAATAGACTATATAGGGGATAACAGTATAGACGGCGGGTCTATTATTGGTTCCAAGGATAACAGGGAGCTCCTGGGGGAAAGGGACAGGGTCTTTATAAAGGCGCCAAAGGGAGAGGCACCCATCATAGGTGACAGCTATGCAGTAGTTAGGAGGGTAAAAAAAGTAATACATCCAAAGACCGGAAAGCCTATTGGCGATCTTATTAGGAACCTTGGCGTAATTAAGGTAATAGAGGTAAAGGACGATCTGATTACGGCTGATATAGTCAGGTCCATTGATTACATAACAAAAGGAGATCAGATCATCCCGCGAGCACAGGCACCGGAAATCCCGGGCGACAAGGCCCAGGAAAGGCTTAGGCTATGGGGTTATATAGTGGAAACCAATGAAGGCAAGGTGGCTAATGCCCAATTTGATATAGTGTATATTGATATGGGGCGGATGGAAGGGGTGCTACCTGGTGATAAGTTTCTTATTTATAGGGAGGGGAAGAAGACCAAAGTCTTTTCCAATGACGAGGAAGGCCTTTCTGCCGAGGTGCTCATAGGAAGTCTTAAGATACTCACTTCCCAGGAGAATACTTCGACTGCCCTTGTGGTTACGAGTTCTGATACAATCGAGAAGGGCTCTATTGTGGAAAAGGTTGTCAAATAGACTGTATGTCATAACAAGCGGGAATAGCTCAGCGGTAGAGCATCGCCTTGCCAAGGCGAGGGTCGCGGGTTCAAATCCCGTTTCCCGCTCCAGAAAATTAAGGACTTACGAAATATCCTCACCAGGAAACCCTTCTCCCAATACGGATTGCACGAGGGATCTGTATGGTTAAAACAAAGCGATGCGGAAGTTCCGGTCTGATCTCCCATTGGCTAGTCGGGTGTGCGACAAATTTATGGGTAAAGTTCTCACCCTGCGGTCCGATTTTCCCAAAATTCCTCCCACCGGCTACTGATCTGAGTGCAGCGTAAGGCAATGATGGCATTGGCCCCTTGGACCGTCCATCTCATGCCCGACTG